>NZ_NOZF01000001.1:0-17716 GCF_002258565.1 Rhodococcus sp. 05-2254-6 | reverse complement strand
GCGCGCGCATTTGCTACCAGCCCCGGCTACACCCGAATCCCCAGCATCGAAGTTCGGCCGTGAACCGAGTGTCACCCCTGTCCCAAGGCGAGTGTTCACTCTCCCGCAGGGGGAGGGGTCAGAATGTCGATATGAACGGTTTGTTGACGATCGGTGAGTTCTCTCGGATCACGCACCTGTCGGTCAAGACGCTGCGGCGCTATCACGAGTCGGGTCTGCTCGAGCCTGCGACCGTCGACGACTACTCCGGCTATCGGTACTACGACACCGATCAGGTTGCCACGGCGCAGGTCATCAGCCGGTTCCGCACCATGCAGATGCCCGAGCGTGAGGTGCGGGCGATCATGCACACCCCGGACCCCGACGCCCGAGCCCGACTGATCACCGAACACCTCACTCGGCTCGAGCGGCAGTTGGACGACACCCGATCAGCGGTCACGGCCCTGCGGCGACTCCTCGACCCGACGCCACCGACCATCGAGGTTCGACGCATCCTCACCGAAGAGTGCTCTGTCGCAGCAATTTCCGAGATGGTCGACGCGTCCGAGGTGCTGGACTGGTACTCCGACGCGATGGCCGAGATCGACGCAGCCGTTTCCGACAACACCGGACCACCGGGTGGGTTGTACGACAACGAGTTGTTCACCGAGGGGCGCGGGGCCATGACCGTCTATGTCCCCACCGCACATACGCTCTCTCTGAACAGAATTCGGCCGATGACGCTGCAGCCGACCGAACTCGCGGTGACGGTCCATCATGGGCCCCACGACGATATCGACGTCACCTACGGCGCTCTGGGGATTTACGTGGAGACCAACGGCCTGGCCATCGCGGGGCCGGTTCGTGAGGTCTACGCCGTCGGGCCGCGCGATACGGACGATTCGACGCAGTGGCGCACGGAAATCGGATGGCCGGTGTTCGCGGCATCGCCGCGAACTCGGTAGTCAGCGACCCAACTGCCGGCTCGCGGCGTCGATTTCGGCATGACCGCCGATCTTCGCGTTTCGCCCCGCTCGATCTCCGGCCTTTCGGGCACCCTCGGAGTAGCCGGCGTTCGCGCTCTGGCCGCGCCAGTGTCCGCGCGCGGTCGAGGTCTGTCGATAGTAGTCGCGCAGTTCGATCTCCTTGTTGCGCAACACAAGCGCCGTACCAGCGCCCTGCTGCTCCTGTGCGATGGCCTTCGCCTCGGTGTCCTTCTTCACGTCACCGAGTCGTTGACCGATGCGCGACGCGAATGCGGTCTGGAAGTTGAGCCGCGCCGTCACCGCAGCGACCGGCACTTCCTCCCGTCGGGTGTAGCGTCGGCGATTCTTGATCTCGGTGACGGTACGGATGGCCGTCTCGGATTTGTATGCACCGGACTTGATGTACGCGTCGGAGGCTCGCACCATCTGGATCAGCAGCGAGGAGTAGAGGGCTTCGGTGGTCTCGATGTCGGAGTCGAAACCGTAGGCGAACACCTGCGTCGACGATCGGGACACATCGCATTGGACGTCGTTGGCGTGTGCGATGGACACGAACAGGTGCACGTAGGTCTTGAGTCCACGCTTGCCCGGTTCTCCGATGGGGATCACCTTCTGGCTGGGTGTCGCCTGCCGTTCCCGTGACGCGCTGTGCGAACGAGCCACTGCCAGATCGACCGACGCCGACGTGGCCAGACGCTGAGCTGCCTCCATGAAGGCCTCGGCCTCGTGTGGATTGTCGGTGGACTCGGCCTGGCGCAGCAGCCCGCCGATCCGCGTCAGCATCTTGTCCGAACTCATGAGCGAAAGGCTACCGGCCCCTTACGACACGTCCTGGTTGACCGATTCAGGAACGCGATAACGACCACTGCGCGGTGCGATGTGTGCCACAGTACCCATCGACATATGTGTCGGGGGGAGCATCACAGCGAGATTCTGCGTGCCCATCTCCGGGCACATACCACCGCGTAGAAGTAAGTGGAGAGAACAATGGCGTCTTTGATCACGAAGGTGGCGGTGGTTGCAACGGCAGCCACGCTGCTGACGCTCACCGGATGTTCGAGCGACAGCGGTTCGGGCGGCGATTCGGGTGCTGCATCCGAAAATGCCGACGGCCGTGGACCTATCACCTATGTAGAGGGCCAGGACACCACCGAGACCGGTGTCGTCCAGCAGATCATCTCGGAGTGGAACGCCAGCCACCCCGACGAGCAGGTCACCTTCAAGGAGCAGTCCGCCGACGCCGATCAGGCCCACGACGACTTCGTCCAGCAGCTGCAGGCCCAGCAGAGCGATTACGACGTGATGGCACTCGACGTCGTCTGGACCGCCGAGTTCGCGGCCAAGGGCTGGCTCGTGCCGCTCGAGGGCGAATTCGCGCTCGACAACGCAGGCGTTCTGCCCGCGACCGTCGCCAGCGCGACCTACAACGGCACGCAGTACGCCGCACCGAAGAACACCAACGGCGGACTGCTCTACTACCGCAGTGATCTGCTCCCCGAGGCACCCACCACCTGGGCCGAGCTCACCGAGGACTGCCAGGTCGCTCGGGACAACAACATCGACTGCTACGCCGGGCAATTCGCCCCGTACGAAGGTCTGACGGCCAACGCGTCGGAGATCATCAACGCGCACGGCGGATCCATCGTGGCCGAGGACGGCAAGACCCCCACCGTCGACAGCCCGGAGGCGAGGGCCGGACTGCAGACCCTCGTCACCGCGTTCGAGACCGGCGTCATTCCGGCTCAGGACACCACGTTCAAGGAGTCCGAGAGCCAGCAGGCATTCCAGGACGGTCAGACCTTGTTCCTGCGCAACTGGCCGTACGTCTACGGCACCGCGGCCGAGGAAGGTTCGGCTGTGGCCGGAAAGTACGCGGTCGCACCGCTTCCCGGAGTCACCGGAGTCGGCACCTCGACGCTCGGCGGATACAACGCCGCGATCAGCGCGTACTCCGAGAACAAGGCCACCGCTGCCGACTTCCTGCGATTCCTGCAGGGCGAGCAGGCTCAGCGCATCATCGCCGAGGGTGCACTGCCGCCCGTGCTCGCATCGCTGTACGACGACCCCGCACTGATCGCCGCGATGCCGTACCTTCCCGCACTGAAGGAATCCATCGAGAATGCAGTTCCGCGTCCCGTGACCCCGTTCTACCCGGCCGTGTCGAAGGCCGTGCAGGACAACGTGTCTGCCGCGATCAAGGGTGAGAAGAACGTCGACCAGGCGATCACGGACATGCAGGCCGGCATCGAAACCGCCGGCGCCAACTGATTTCGGGAGAACCAATGGCTGTACCTGCTGGTGTGACCAGTGGGGCCGGCGCAACCACCGCGGCCGGGGGCTCGTCCCCCGGCCGCGGTCGGCATGTGCGGTCCAAGAACAAGCGCTTCGGCCTGACGCCTGGTCGGGCCTGGCTGCTGATCGCACCGACGCTGGTGATCCTCGCGATCGTCATCGTCTACCCGGTCGTTCGAGCTCTGGTGATGTCGTTCTCCACGGATCCCGGTCTCGATCCGGCCACCGGCATGTTCGTCTCCGGCGGCTCTGCGGGTTTCGCCAATTACACGCATTGGATACTGCAGCAATGCACGTCGGCGTCGGGCACGCTGGTGCCCTGCCCGCCGGGAACTCTCGGTTCTCAGTTCTGGGGCGCGGTCGGCAACACCGCGTTCTTCACCGTCGTGACGGTGTCCATCGAGGTGGTCATCGGCTTCGCCATGGCCGTGATCATGGGCAAGACCTTCGCCGGACGGGCCCTGCTGCGCGCCGCGATCCTGATCCCGTGGGCCATCCCGACGGCGGTGACGGCCAAGCTCTGGTACTTCATCTTCGCGTACGACGGTATCGCCAATCGCATTCTGGGAACGAACATTCTGTGGACCGGTGACGCGTGGCCGGCGCGTTTCGCGGTCATCATCGCCGATGTCTGGAAGACGACGCCGTTCATGGCTCTGCTGATCCTGGCCGGGCTACAGATGATCCCGGCGGACGTCTACGAGGCAGCTCGCGTCGACGGCGCGTCGGCGTGGCAGCGTTTCACCAAGATCACGCTGCCACTGGTCAAGCCCGCGCTGATGGTCGCAATTCTGTTCCGCACCATGGACGCGCTGCGGATGTACGACCTTCCCGCCATCCTCACCGAAGGCAATCCCGCCACGCGAACCATCTCGATCCTGGTGGTGGAGCAGATCCGGCAGGGATTCAACAGCGCTGCGGCACTGTCGACCATCTCGTTCGTCATGATCTTCGTAGTGGCGTTCATTTTGGTCAAGTTCCTCGGTGCCAATGCCGTTGCCACGCAGGACACTCAGCGTAAGGGGGCCGGCCGATGAAGCAGGCCCGCATCTATCTCGGCGTCGTCGTCATTCTCGTCTGGGGGCTGGCACCGTTCTACTGGATGGTCGTCACCGCGTTCCGCGACCCGCGCTACACCTTCGACACGACGCCGTGGCCGACGCATGTCACGTGGGAAAATTTCGAAAATGCCCTGTCGACCGCGAACGGCAACAACTTTCTGCGGGCGGTGGGCAACAGCCTCATCGTCGGCGGAGCGACCACGCTGATCGCGCTGACCATCGGTATCTTCACTGCGTATGCACTCTCGCGCATCGACTTTCGCTTCAAGTACGTGGTGACGGGCATCATTCTGGGAGCCTCGATGTTCCCGGTCGTCGCGCTGGTCACCCCGCTGTTCCAGTTCTTCACCAACATCGGATGGATCGGCAGCTATCAGGCCATGATCATCCCGAACATCTCGTTCGTACTGCCATTGACGATCTACACGCTGGCGGCGTTCTTCGCCGAATTGCCCTGGGAGCTAGAAGAAGCCGCCCGGATCGACGGCGCCGGACGCTTCCAGGCCTTCCGATTGGTGATGCTTCCACTTGCCGCACCTGCCCTGTTCACCACCGCCATCCTCGCGTTCATCGCAGCGGTGAACGAGTACCTGCTGGCGAGTCAGCTCTCGAGTGACAGCACCGAGCCGGTGACCGTGGCCATCGCGCGGTTCACCGGCAACGATCCGCTCGTGGTGCCGTATGCGGCAATCATGGCCGCCGGGACCATCGTGGCCATCCCGCTGGTGATCATGGTGCTGCTGTTCCAACGCCGCATCATCTCGGGCTTGACCGCAGGCGGCGTCAAGTCGTGACGGCACAGGATCATCTGCAGCTGCTGGCGGGCATTCTGGGATTCTTCGCGCTGGTGGCGCTCGGGTTCGCTGTCGCCGGGATCATCGGAGGTGATCCCGGCGTACTGCCGTCGCTGGCGCTGCTGGGTCTGCTTGTCGCACTGTGGTTCACCGTCAAGAAGATTCGCTGACTCTCAGCGTGCGCGGATGGCACCTTCGATGTCTTCTGCACTGATCGACCGTGTGCAGAAGAACCAATCCTGGCATTCCACGTCGGAATCGGTACCGTCCATTCGGTCCGCGGCAGTACCGCACGAACCGGCCGGTGGCACGATGACCGGGTCGCCCGGGCGCCAATCTGCCGGCGTCGCAACGTCGAATGCGTCTGCGGTCTGCAGTGCCTTGATCAGACGCAGGATCTCGTCGAAGTTCCGACCGGTGCTCAGCGGGTAGTAGATGACTGCGCGCACCACACTCTTCGGGTCCACGACGAACACCGCCCGCACTGCCTTCGACGAGCTCTCGCCGGGCATGATCATGCCGTACGCCCGGGCGATGTCCATCGAGATGTCCTCGACCAGAGGAAATTTGACCTCGACACCGGACATCCCGTTGAAACTGATCTTGTCCTTGATCGTGCGCAACCACGCTATATGGCTGTACAGACCATCGATCGACAGTCCGACCAATTCGGTGTTGTAGTCACGCAATTCGTTTGCCATCGAGGCGAAGGTGATGAACTCACTGGTGCAGACGGGTGTGAAATCTGCGGGGTGCGAGAAGAATATGACCCATTTTCCGCGGTAGTCGGCGGGAAAATCGATGGGCCCTTGCGTGGTGACTGCGGTGAACGACGGCGCGCGGTCTCCGATTCGTGGCTTTCCGACATCGGTCGCGGGCTCTGTCTGGGTGCTGGTCATGGTTGCCTCGTCCTGTGCTGTTTTCGTTCGAATATCGGGTGTGGTGGTCACGGGTGCCTGTAGTTGGCCTCGTAGGTTCTGCGGTCGCGTTCCGCACTGGGCGTAGCGCGTGGAATCGAGGCTGCGTCGATCCCGTGTTGCCCGAGCCGGAACGCGCGATAGATCAGATGCAGTGCGGAGGCGAAGTAGACGACCGGGACGAAGATCAGCATCATCATCAGACCCGCAATCCAGTTCGGCCCTGGAAACAGGAGGAACAGCAAGAGCACGGCGGCCAGTGGAACGAGGAATCGGGCCAGATAGCGCGGAGTGGATCCACGTCCGGTCAGGTCGTGGAGGACCCAATCCCGTAGGTCGTCCGGGAGGACGCCGCCGACGTCGTAGCGAAGACGCTGACCGAAGGTGGGAGTTTTCATGTCTTCGACCGTAGGTTCGCAGGTGCGCCCGGCACTGGGGTAGGAAGTCCCGACCTGTGCGCCGAACGACTCCGGTTATCGATCCGGTTCAGATCGCGGTGGAACCGAAGGCATCCAGCGTCATCGAGACGAACCTCGCCGACGCGGCGTTCGGTTTCGGGGTCCAGACGAGAGCCAACAGCGCTGCTGTGGTCGAGTCCGCCAGCTCCACCACAGTCAGTCGATCGCCGTAGGTATCGAGCATCGATGCGCTCAGAATTGCCACCCCTAGGCCGCGTGCAGCGAGGTCGGCGACTGCGTCGGGAGCGCTGGCCTGCAACGGGATCGACGGCGGCAGCCCCGCTCCGGCGCAGTCACGGTCGAACACCGCCCGCACTCCGGTACCCACGGGAAGCGAGACGACCGGGTAGTGATTCACCTGAGCCAACGTCGCCCGCTCGAGCGATGCCAACGGATGGTTCGGTGACACGGCCGCGCAGATTCGTTCCTCGATGATCACCATCGATTCCAGTCCGTCGGGGGCCCGAGCCGCGACGCCGACCAGTGCGAGATCCAGTTCCCCTGAGCGCACATCGGCTACCAAACGATCCGAATTCCCCTCCTGCAGAGCAAGTTCGACGCCGGGATACGCCGAACGGAAGCGGGCCAACGCGTCGAACAGTTGTGGGACGGTGCACGCGGTCACCATGCCGATCCGGACGGATCCGCGTAGAAGTCCGGCAACATCGTCGACGGATTGCCGAACCGAGTCGGCGGCGGCCAGAGTCGCACGGGCGTGTGCCAGCGCGGCCTGGCCTGCGGTGGTCAATGTTGCTGTACCGCCGGATCTGTCGATCAATTCAGCACCGAGTTCTCGTTCGAGCGCGCGGATCTGGGCGCTGACGCCGGATTGGCTGATGTGAACTCGGGCAGCGGCGCGGGTGAAGTTCGCTTCCTCGGCCACCGCGACGAAGTACTCCAGCTGCCTCAGTTCCACTGCTGGACACCCAGATTCGGACCCTCACCGGCATCGAGTCTGGCGACGTTGCGCTTCGGGGCAGTCAAGCGGTAGCTGCAGTCGATCAGTTCGGCGGCCTCGGCCCAGACGTCGTCGTCGGCGTCGGAGAGGTCGAAGCCCACCCAGCCGGCCGGTCCGAGGTAGGCGGGGTGGAAGTACCGGGGTTCGAGCTCGCAGGCACGCTGTTCCTCGGCGCTCTCGCATTTGACCAGGATCGAGAGGTCGTGTTGGTCGCCGCCTTTGACGCCACCGCCGAAGTACACGAAGACCGAGGACGTGCGGAAGGTAGGCCGTCCATGGGAGATCTTCTCGGACACCTCGGGATAGGCGAAGGCCAGCGCGCGGACGCGTTCGAGGACCGGATGCTTGGACGTGGGATCGATGGCCACCAGCACACGATAGCGCGCTAGCTTCAGCTGCGGCTATGAGTAGAACTTCTGATGGTCATCGGAAGAAACTGTTGGACTTCTGACCCGGTGCGCTCGAGACTCGAGGTCATGACACGGACACCGAAAGAAGTTGCCGCAACCTACTTCGAGGCCTGGAAAAGCAAAGATTTCGACACTCTGGCGTCGATCCTGCACGAGGACGCGACATTCCGGGGACCACTGGGCACAGCGGCCAACGGCGCGGAATGTGTGGCGGGATTGAAAGGAATGTCGGAGATCGTCACCGACATCGATATCACCCACGTCTTCGTGGACGGCCCCAACGTACTGACGTGGTTCGATCTGCACACGTCGATCGCCTCCCCGGCAAGCACCGCCAATTGGCAGCGAATCGAGGACGGAACAATCAGGGAAATCCGGGTGACATTTGATCCACGAGAAATCACCGCGGCCGGATAGACGAACGCCCACCGGTCCACTCGATGTGACATTCAGTGGCCTTTTCGGGGGTCAATGTCACATCGAGTGGACCGGCGGGCGGGGGCAGTGGCGCGGATGAGTGCAGTCGCAGGCACTCAGTCACACCACTGCCGCAGGCATTTATGCGTCGATGATGAACGCTTCCAGCTGCTCGCGGGCGACGTCGTCGGCCAGCTGCTTCGGGGGGCTCTTCATCAGGTAGGCCGAAGCCGGGATGACCGGTCCACCGATTCCGCGGTCCTTGGCGATTTTCGCGGCGCGGACTGCGTCGATGATGACGCCTGCGGAGTTGGGCGAGTCCCATACTTCGAGCTTGTACTCGAGGCTCAGGGGAACGTCACCGAAGGCGCGGCCTTCGAGGCGGACGTAGGCCCACTTGCGGTCGTCGAGCCAGCCGACGTGGTCGGACGGTCCGATGTGGACGTCCTTGGCGTTGAATTCCTTCTGCAGGTTCGACGTGACGGCCTGGGTCTTGGAGATCTTCTTCGACTCGAGGCGGGTGCGCTCGAGCATGTTGAGGAAGTCCATGTTGCCGCCGACGTTGAGCTGCATGGTGCGGTCGAGCTGCACGCCGCGGTCTTCGAAGAGCTTGGCCATGACGCGGTGGGTGATGGTGGCACCGACCTGGCTCTTGATGTCGTCGCCGACGATGGGGACGCCTGCGTCCTCGAACTTCTTGGCCCAGACGGGATCCGAGGCGATGAAGACGGGCAGCGCGTTGACGAAGGCGACGCCTGCATCGATGGCGGCCTGTGCGTAGAACTTGTCGGCTTCTTCGGATCCGACGGGGAGGTAGGACACGAGCACGTCCACCTTGGCGTCGCGCAGGGCCTGCGCTACGTCGACGGCGTCGCCGTCGGCCTCGGTGATGGTCTCGCGGTAGTACTTGCCGAGGCCGTCGAGGGTCGGTCCGCGGAGGACGTGGACGTCCTTCGGGGGTACGTCGGCGATCTTGATGGTGTTGTTCTCGCTGGAGAAGATGGCCTCGGAGAGATCGAAGCCGACCTTCTTGGCGTCCACGTCGAACGCGGCGACGAACTCGACGTCGCGGACGTGGTACTTGCCGAACATGACGTGCATGAGGCCGGGGACGGTGGCGTTCTCGTCCGCGTCCTTGTAGTACTCGACACCCTGGACCAGGGATGAGGCGCAGTTGCCCACACCCACAATGGCCACGCGGATTGCGTTGTTGTTCTCACCCATGGTCGGGTTCTCCTTCTGTCTTGACTGTCCTGTTTGGTGCTGTGCGGGACGGTGCTGGGTTGGGGTCGGCCTGCTCGGCTGCGATGACTTCGTTGAGCCAGCGCACCTCGCGTTCGCTCGATTCGAGACCGAGCTGATGTAGCTGCCGGGTGTAGCGGTCGAGTGTCCCGTTCGCCTTGGCCACAGCGTCGCGGAGGCCTTCTCGGCGCTCCTCGACCTGGCGACGTCTGCCTTCGAGAATGCGGACTCGAGCTTCCGCGGGAGTCCGACTGAAGAAGGCAAGATGTACGCCGAATCCGTCGTCGGTGTAGTTCTGCGGTCCGGTGTCGGCCACCAGTTCGGCAAATCGTTCCCTGCCGAGCGGGGTGAGCTGATACACCCGTTTTGCTCGTCTCTTCACGAGCAAGTCGGGACCGGCGTCCTCGGCGATGAGACCGTCGGTTTGTAGTCGACGGAGTGCCGGGTACAGCGATCCGTACGAAAACGCTCGAAAAGCTCCGAGCAGGCCGGTCAGCCGCTTGCGGAGCTCGTAACCGTGCATGGGTGATTCGAGAAGCAGTCCGAGAATTGCGAGCTCGAGCATGCAACTCCCCCTTCTCGAATCCAACGATCACATCATGACGATGCGATTGACCGCACTATCGAAGAATGTATCGCGCCGATACATATTCTGACAACTCGGCCGTGCACGTATCGTGCGACACATGACCCCGGTCGACGCGCTTCTCGCCGCCGCGGCCCTCCACCTGGGCTTTCAGATGGTGGTGACCGGCGTCGTCTATCCGGCGCTGGCGGAGGTTCCGGACGAAGACTGGTCGCGTGCCCACGACGCGCACTCGCGTCGGATAACCCTCGTCGTCGGGCCGGTCTACGGACTGCTCGCTGCTGCGTGTCTGTGGGTGTTGGTGTCCGGGCCGATCGATGCGGTTGTCTTGACGAGCATCGGCGGCGCGGCGGTCTCGGCGTCGGCGACTGCCTTCGTGGCTGCCCCCACCCATGGCGAACTGGGGCGTGCGGGACGCAACGAACACCTGATGAGTCGGCTGCGATCGGCGGACCGCGTACGTCTCTGCGGTGCAGTGGTGTGTGCGTTTTTTGCACTGTCGGCGTGACCGAGCGCGGGTGAACGTGCACGTGGCCAGTCGGCTCAGCGAGACGGTGCCACCATCAGCACGGCATCGACTCGATACTCGCCCCACTGCTGCGCAGACGTCCCGATCTGTTGCCACCCTCGCCTGCGGTAGAAGCCGAGGGCGGCGCTACTCGGCTCGACGAGCAGAACCGCCACGCGCCCTGCATCGCGCGCAGCATCGATCGCGTGTGCAAGCAGAGTCGTTCCACTGCCCGGTACGGAACCGTCGGTGACCAAGCGCGACACCACAGCGAGTCGATCAGCAGCCACCCCCGTTGCTCGCCGCCACTGCGCGCTTGCGTCGTCCGCGCCGGGATCGGTTCCCGGTGCTGCCGTCGAGTGCAGCGCGACATGGCCGACGACGGCGTCGTCGGACTCGGCCACCCAGGCCGCGAGTTCGTTCGGTGGGGCAAGCCAGTCGGCTCGCACCGCCGCTGCGCGCACGGGATAACGGTGTAATTCGTGCGCACGTTGCAGGATGGGCAGGAGAGTGGTCAGGTCGCCGTGTCGTCGGGGGCGCACGTGGATTCCCGATGTGGCCGACATGCGAGCAAGTGTAGGGACCGGAGCTCACACCGAATCGACGTCGGTGCGATCTGCGTCTCTCGCCTGCGTCGAGGGGCAGACCGCGTCGGCACAGGTGGAGCGTAGTTTCCGAGGGCCGAAATGGGCCCTGCTCGCCGTCGAGGCGGGGTTCGCAGGTCCGCATCGGAGGGGCCGCACGTACTCTGGTCCTCGTGCGACTTCAGCGACAGGTGGTGGACTACGCCCTTCAGCGTCGGTCGCTGCTGGCCGAGGTGTACTCCGGAAGGACGGGCGTCGCAGCGGTCTGTGATGCGGATCCGTACCTTCTTCGCGCCGCCAAGTTCCACGGACGTGGCAGCGATGTGGTGTGCCCCATCTGCCGCAAGGAGCAGCTCACGCTGGTGTCCTGGGTGTTCGGTGAGAAGCTCGGGGCACTGTCCGGGTCGGCGAGAACGGCGGACGAACTCGTCCGTCTCGCGGCGACCCAGGAGGAGTTCTCGGTCCACGTGGTCGAGGTGTGTAGGTCGTGCAGCTGGAACCACCTCGTCCAGTCCTATGTCCTCGGGGCCGTCCCCGCGCCCAAGCAACCCCGTCGTCCGCGATCGGGTTCCCGTCAACCGAACCGTCGAACAGCGAGTGAGTGACACAATCGCTCAGCTGATCCCATCCACCGAGAATTCGACGCGGCCGCCGAAATTACTGGAGATTCGTACGTGAGTTCCCCCTACGACAACAATCCGGGTAGCAACGAACCGGGCCGTAGCGACTCCGGACGGCGTCCCGACGTGCCCGGGCCGCCGCGCGGCAGCCGCCATTCCGACCCACCCGGGCGTCGCCCGGTACCTCCTCCCGGCCAGCGTCCGATGCCGCCGCAGGGCCGTCCCCCGATGCCTCCGCCCGGCCAGCGACCGGTACCCCCTCCCGGCCAGCGACCGGGACCTCCTCCCGGTCAGCGTCCGATGCCGCCGCAGGGTCGTCCTCCCATGCCTCCTCCCGGCCAGCGACCCGGTCCCCCTCCCGGTCAGCGTCCGATCGTTGCCGACCAGCGCGTTCTTGACGTACTGCTGGGTGATGGTCGAGCCACCGCCGGCACTGTCGCGTCCGAGCACGTTGTCACGCAGAGCCCGGCCGAAACCGGTCACCGAGAATCCCGGATTGGAGTAGAAGTCGCGATCCTCGGCCGAGAGAACGGCGTTGCGCACGTGCTCCGGGATCTGATCGATCGTCACGTCGGTGCGGTTGCCCTCGGGTGGCACCACCTTGCCGAGCACACTCGAGCCGTCGGCCGCGAAGATCGTGGCGACCTGGTTGGTTCTGATGTCGCCGGGACGCGGCACGTCCTCGACGGTGTAGGCCACCATGAACGCCAGGATCGGCACGATCAGACCCAGGGCGATCAACGCATACATCGTGCGTCGAACGACCCGCCACTTGGACTTCTTCTTCGTTTTCGCGGCGGGACCTCTTTCGGGCGGCTCGGGCGGTTCGCTGCCCGAGGAAAGAACTGATGGATCGTTCGGTTCGTGGGGTGGTGGCACAGCGCCGGACCGAGTCACGCCCGTCGAGGCGGCGGATCGCACAGGAGGCGCGATGGGCGGCTCTCCGTACCGACGTTCGCCGTAGGGACGCTCACCCGCGGGACGTCCACTCACCGGATCCACCGGTGGCCTGCCCTGAGCGGGTCGGCCCTGCGGGGGCATGGGAGGGCGGCCCTGCGGCGGCATCGGACGCTGACCCGAAAGATGCGTGAGCTCGTCATCTCCTCGAAGATGGCGCGGCAGTGGTCCAAGGACGACATTCTTGCGGCGTACCTGAACACCATCTACTTCGGTCGCGGTGCCTACGGCATCGCCGCCGCGTCGACGGCGTACTTCGGCAAGTCCGTCGACCAGCTGTCGGTGGAGGAGGGTGCCGTTCTCGCCTCCGTCATCCAGCAACCCTCCAATCTCGATCCCGAGTTCAACCCCACCGGCGCGCAAGCGCGTTGGGACTACGTGCTCGACGGCATGGTCTCCCAGGGTCAGCTCGATGCGACCCAGCGGGCGTCGATGATGTTCCCGGCGGTGGTCCCGAGCGCGCAGGTCGACACCGGTGATGCTCAGGATGCCGGGCCGGACGGCTTGATCAAGGCCCAGGTGCTGCGAGAGTTGTCGGCGGTGGGTATCAGTGACCAGGACCTCAATACCGAGGGGCTGCAGATCACCACGACCATCGACCCGAACGCCCAGGCGGCCGCGGTCGAGGCCGTGAACAGCAACATGGAGGGCGAGCCCTCGGAGCTGAGGACGGCGTCGGTGTCGATCGATCCACGCACCGGCGCGGTCCGCTCGTACTACGGCGGTGCGGACGGTCGAGGATTCGACTTCGCCCAGTCCGGCTTGCAGACCGGATCCTCGTTCAAGGTGTTCGGTCTGGCCGCCGCGCTGGATCAGGGCATTCCGCTGTCGAAGATGTACGACAGCTCCCCGCTCGACGTCAACGGCATCGAGATCAGCAATGTCGAGGGCGCTTCCTGTGGAACGTGCACCATCGCCGAGGCGCTGAAGCGTTCACTGAACACCAGCTTCTACCGGATGATGCTCAGCATGGACAACGGTCCGCAGGCCATCGCGGACATGGCACACAAGCTCGGCATCCCGCAGGAGATCGAGGGCGTCGGACCCACCCTCACCGAGCCCGACAACGCGGGCCCCAACTACGGAGTCGTGCTCGGCCAGTACCAGTCTCGCGTCATCGACATGGCTTCGGCCTACGCGACATTGGCTGCGTCCGGCGTTTATCACACTCCGCACTTCGTGCAGAAGGTCGTCACCGCCGACGGCACCGTGCTGCTCGACCGGGCTCCCGAAGCCGGCCAGCAGGTCGTCTCGGCTGCGGTTGCGGACAACGTGACCTCGGCGATGCGTCCGATCGCCGGCTACTCCAACGGTCACAACCTCGCCGGCGGTCGCCAGTCGGCAGCCAAGACCGGTACCGCTCAGCTCGGAGACACCGGTCAGAACAAGGATGCCTGGATGGTCGGCTACACGCCGTCGCTGTCCACTGCCGTCTGGGTGGGCACCGAGCAGGGTCTGCCGCTCGAGAACAGTTACGGCGGACCGATCTACGGATCGGGCCTACCGTCGGACATCTGGAAAGACACGATGGACGGCACGTTGGACGGCACCTCGAACGAGACCTTCCCGACGCCCGAGGCCATCGCGGGTCAGGCCGGTGTGCCGCAGTACTCGGCACCCGCTCCGGCGACGACGGTGGCACCATCGACAGCTCCGCCGCAGGTGACCCTGCCGATTCCGACGGAGATCTCGCCGCCGGTAGTCATCACTCCGCGGCAGGTCGAGATTCTGCCCGGCGTGACCATTCCGCTTCCCGGACTGGCACCGGCGCAGCCCGCGGAACCCGAACCGGCGGCACCCGAACCGGCAGCGCCCGAACCGGCAGCGCCCGGGCAGTAGCGACGCGGCGGTGACGACCGAACCCGACCGCAAGGGTCGAGCCGTGGCGAGCCCCGGTCGCCTCGATTCGGCGAGCGCTGCGGACCGCGATCTACCCAGTCGTACCGATCCGATGACCGAGGAATTGTCCTCGGTCATCGGCGGTCCGGTCGGCAAGCACGCGGTCATCGGTCGGCAGCGCTGGTTCACTGCGCTCCGGGTGATTCTGCTGCTCGCGGTGGTCTTTCTCTGCTTCGGTTGGTTCGCCAAGGCCGCGTGTATCCAGCAGGCACCGGTGGGACCGGGCGGTGAGCTCGGACTCGATTGGAGTGGCAGTCGTCAGTACGTGGCGATGTGTTACTCCGATACCGTGCCGCTGTACGGGGCGGAGCGACTGGATCAAGGTGCGTTCCCGTACAAGAAGTCCTGGGAAGAAACCAAGGCCGACGGGTCGAGTCAGATTCGGTACATGGAGTACCCGGTGCTCGCCGGGCTCTACCAATACGGCTCGATGGTCGTCGGAAAGGCATGGAACTCACTGAGTTTCCTGCCGCAGGCGTTGCCGGTCGTCGTCTACTTCAACGTGGTTGCCCTGGGATTGGCCGTCGCCTGGTTGGTCACCGTGTGGGCCACCGCCATAGCCGCCGGACGCCGCATCTGGGACGCGGCCCTCGTGGCGGCTTCGCCTCTGGTGATCGTGCACGGATTCACCAATTTCGACGCTCTCGCAACGGCTTTCGCGCTCACCGGTTTGCTGGCATGGGCCAAGAAGAAGCCGGTGCTGGCCGGAGTTCTGATCGGTCTCGGCGGTGCCACCAAGCTCTATCCCCTGCTGTTCCTCGGGCCCCTGCTGGTGCTGTGCTGGCGCACCGGAAAGATGCGCGAGTGGGGCATCACCGCCGGTGCGGCGATCGGTGCCTGGTTGGCGGTCAATCTTCCACTGGCGCTGCTGTATCCGTCGGGATGGTACGAGTTCTTCCGGCTCAATTCCGAGCGCGGCGCGGACCCGGATTCGCTGTACAACGTCGTCACCTCGTTCACCGGTTGGACCGGTTTCGACGGTCCGCTGTACCCGGGCGACAAACCGTTGGTTCTCAATGCCGTGACGCTCGTGTTGTTCGCCATCGTGTGTGCGCTGATCGCGTACATCGGCACGACGGCACCGACGCGGCCGCGGCTCGCGCAGCTGGTGTTCCTGGTGGTCGCCGGGTTCCTGCTCACCAACAAGGTGTGGAGTCCGCAGTACTCGCTGTGGCTGGTTCCGCTGGCCGTACTGGCGCTGCCGCATCGTCGAATCCTGTTGGCGTGGATGACGATCGACGCCTTCGTCTGGTTCCCGCGGATGTACTACTACCTGGGTGTGGAGAACAAGGGTCTACCCGAACAGTGGTTCACCGCGACCGTCGTGGTGCGCGATGTCGCCGTGATCGGATTGTGCGCGTTGATCGTTCGGCAGATCTACCGGCCGGCCGAGGATCTCATTCGAAACGGCAGCGCCGTCGACCCGCTCGGTGGCGTGCTCGACGGCGCTGCAGATCGGACGACTACTGCCCGCAAGGTCACATATAGCGGCCGAGCTGTTTGACGGCTTCACCGGCATGCTTGGCCTGGATACCGTCGCCGATGGCCTGGAGCTTCCATTCGCTGCCCTGGCGGTACACCTTCGCCATCACCAGACCGGTGAACGGCATGCCGCCCTGCAGGGTGAAGCGGGCCAGTTCGGTGTTGGTGGTGTTGTCGACGAGACGGCAGAATGCGTTCGCGACCTGCTCGAACGTCTGACCGCGGTACGACGTGACCGTGAAGACGATGCCGGTCACGTGCTTGGGTACCCGCGTCAGGTCGACCACGATCACCTCGTCGTCGCCCTCGCCTTCGCCGGTGAGGTTGTCACCCTGGTGCACGATCGAGCCGTCCTTGGCATTGAGCTGCCCGTAGTAGACGACATCGTTGACGTTGCGGTCGGCGAGCATGATCGCCGACGCGTCCAGGTCGATGTTCGCAGCTCGGCCGCCGCCGCCGAAGAATCCGCCCTTCCTCGGAGTGGTCACCGGGTCCCAGCCGAGACCCATCCGGATGACCGTCAGCGCCACGCCGCCGTCCTTGCGGAGGGTGACCTTCTGGCCCTTCGTGAGGCTGACGGGCTTGGACTTGGTGAGGCTGACTTCCGGAGCCTCGGTGGGGACCGGGGCGGCGGGCGGTGCCGGCGGGGCAGCGGGCGGCGGTGGAGTGACGGGAGCGGGAGGAGGTGTCGGTGCGGCAGGTGTCGGAGCAGGGGCGTCGTCCACGGACACACCGTGATCGGTCACCAGGGCGGCGAACCCGCCCGCGTAGCCCTGCCCGACGGCTCGCACCTTCCAACTTCCCTGACGGCGGTAGATCTCCAGCGCGATCACGATGGACTCCGAGCTGAGGCCATCGATTGTGTACTCGTACAACACATTTCCGGCTGTATCGCTCACCCGCGCCACGGGGGCGGTGGATCGCCCGAAGTTGCTCGACGCGTCGTCGAGGGTGATGACCGCGCGGATCTGCTCGATGTCGGCGGGCACTGCAGCGAGCGACACGGCGAGCCGGGCCGGTCCGCCCTGGCCGGGCTCGAGGCGAACACCGGGGCCGGTGGGCTGGTTGAAGAACACGAAGTCGGCGTCGGTGCGTACTTTTCCGGCGTCGGTGACCAGTAGCGCGGACAGGTCCGCAGGTACGGCCAGCGAGATGGAGACGACGACGTCACCGACGGTGAGGGGGCCGTTCTGACCCTTGGACAACGGTTGACCGGCCGGAGCAGACAATGTGATGGACTCTCTCTCGTAGTGCTGGTTACCGTCATCCAATGTACTTGTTCGATTTGTCCGACTGGTGTGGCTGCGATCGGGCGGACGTCAGATCTCGCGGAGGGTGAACAGGTCGCCGGGTGTGCAGCCGAGGACGCGACAGACTGCGGTGAGCGTCGAGAATCGGATGGCCTTGGCGCGGTCGTTCTTGAGCACCGACAGATTGACGACGCTGACCCCGGCGAGACGCGAGAGTTCCGCGAGAGTCATACCGCGGGCGTCGAGAATCTCGCCCAGATGACAGACGACGAGATGGTCGACGAACTCTTCCGCCATCAGACCAGACCATCGGCAT
>NZ_NOZF01000118.1:0-17724 GCF_002258565.1 Rhodococcus sp. 05-2254-6 | reverse complement strand
CGCGAGCGAGCTGTCCGACCCAGCCGCGATGCCGCTCGATCCTGCTCGCGCAGAAGCAAACTTCGACGGCCTCGAGAAGCGAGTCCGCGAAGCCCTCGGTCGACAAGGGCTCAATTTCACGTCGGTCCAGGTCGAACGTGAAATCGACATGCGGTACACGATGCAGTTGGCAGAGGTTGCCACCACCATTCCCGAGGGCTTCGCGGACTCGCTTCTCGAGGCCGTCGAAGTTTGCTTCTGCGCGAGCAGGATCGAGCGGCATCGCGGCTGGGTCGGACAGCTCGGCCGCGAGCACGATGTTCGACGACGCAAGCCCGTAGGCCGAGAACGCCGATGCCACCTGCCCGAGCGGAACGATGACCTCCTTGACGCCGACTTCGGCTGCATAGGCGGCGCAATGTGATGGGCCGGCTCCGCCGAACGCGTAGAGAACGAAGTTGCGCGGATCGTGCCCGGCTTCGACGACGGTCTTGCGCAGAAGGTCGCCGGTCTGTGCGTTCTGGACGGCATAGATCGCGGCGGCTGCGTCCTCGACCGACAGACCGAGCGGTTCCGCGATGCGGCGTCGAATGGCCTCGCGCGCACGCTCTTTGTCGAGTGGTTTGCGTCCTCCCAGCAGTCCGCGCTCGGGGAGAATCCCGAGGACGAGATTGGCGTCGGCATTGGTGGGTTCGGTGCCGCCCTGCCCGTAACAGGCAGGTCCGGGTACCGCCTGGGCGCTGTGCGGACCGATCTGGAGGTTGCCACCCGCATCCACCCACACTATGGCACCGCCGCCCGAGCCGATGGCGTGCACCTGCAGGGTGGGGACGTTGATCGGGTGGTGGTTGATGATGGTGCTCGACGCACGCACCGGCTCACCGTCCACGACGAGGCCGACGAGGAATGTGGTTCCGCCGACGTCGGTGGCGATGATGTTCTTGTGACCGAGCTGCTTTCCGAGTGATACCGCTCCGACCACGCCGCCGGTCAACACGGACCCGACTGTGCTGATGGCGTTCTTCGGGGCCTCGGCTGCGGCAACGGCACCGCCGTTGCTCTGCATCACCAGCAGTGGTCCCGCGAGATCGAGGGCACGTAGCTTCTTCTCCAACGAGCCGAGGTAATCGCGCAACCCTGGGCCGATCTGGGTACTCATGATCGTGGTTGCGTTACGGGCGAACTCGCGGATGCGCGGGCTCACCTCGGAGGACAGCGAGACGAACATGTCGGGGTCGATCTCGTGCACGAGTTCACGAATGCGCTGCTCGTGCACGGGGTTACGGAACGACCAGAGCAGCGAGACCGCGATGCCGGAGACACCGTCGTCGACGAGGCTTCGGATGGCGATACGTGCGGACTCTTCGTCGAGGGCTACGACGACGTTGCCGTCTCGGTCGAGGCGTTCGGTGACCTCCAGCGCATGCCGCTTGGGAACGAGACCGTGGGACTTGCTCTGCCCCAACACGTTCTGCAGTTGCTCGGGCGAGCCACCGAGGTACCGGCCCTCGACGTTCATGATGTAGATCGAATCGCGATGCCCCTTGGTGGTCAGGAACCCGACCGGCGGGACGTTACCCATCACCAGAGCGTTGAGCGAGGACGTGGTGCCGTGCGCGATGTGGTGGGTGTTCGCCAGCATTTCCTGCACCGGGCATCCGAGTTGCTCGGCCAACGCTTCGAGAACGTCGATGACGCCCTGTGAATAGTCGGGCGGAGTCGAGGGCGCTTTTGCAGCGACCACGGCCCCGGAACTGTCGTCGAGTACTGCGTCCGTGAACGTTCCGCCGACGTCCACTCCGATCACATAGGTCATGCCGGTGTGCTCCTTAGGTCCGAGTCGAAGACGTCCTGGCGTGTGAGAGCGAAACACCCTCGAACACTGCTTACGTCTGCGTCGATTATTCGACGTAGACGACAACATGTCAAGCACGAATGTGAGTGCTGTCACCCTCCTCGATACTGCACGAACGGACGCATCGATTCGATTTCCCTGGTCCAAGCCGCTTGACGAATCGTCGCAGACGTCGAATACTCGTCATCAGCGTCAATTACCGAAAGGCAGTTCATGAGTATTCATCGTGTGGGCTTGGTCGTACCGAGCTCCAACGTCACCGTGGAAACGGAGATGCCCGCATTGTTGGCGCGACATCGACATGCCCGGTTTTCGTTCCACTCCTCGCGCATGCGCATGCAGGCCGTGTCGCCGGAACAATTGCGGGCCATGAATGCCCAGCGCGAACGGTGCATCCTCGAATTGGGCGATGCCGGAATCGACGCTGTTCTCTATGCGTGCCTCGTCGCCCTCATGGTCGCCGGGCCCGGGGAACACCAACGGGTGGAGGGGCTCGTCGCGGAACAACTCGCCACGGGCGGGTCCGATGCAGCCGTCAGGTCGAGCGCGGGCGCTCTTGTGGAAGGCCTTCGTGCCCTGGACGCCAAGAACATAGTTCTCGTGACGCCGTACATGCGACCACTCGCGGAGAAGGTCGTCGACTACATCGAGGCCGAGGGCATTCGCGTAGTCGATTGGCGCGCGCTGGAGGTGTCCGACAACGCCGAAGTCGGCTGCATCCCAGGCGAACGAGTCATGGACGCGGCACGGTCGTTGGATCTCACCGGTGCCGACGCCCTGGTGATTTCCGCGTGCGTACAGATGCCGTCCCTACCGCTCGTCCAGGCTGCCGAGGACGAATTCGGCATCCCCGTTCTGTCGGCCGCGACGGCAGGTGCCTACAGCCTGCTCCGTGCGCTGGACCTACCCGTCGATCTTCCGGACGCCGGCTCACTTCTTCGGGCAGACGCCGTCGTCACGTCCTAGATCGTCACTTTCGTAGAGAGGAAATCTTCATGTCCGACTTGCCACACAAGGTGCGGGGCGTCGACCACGTCGCCTACCCCACGTTCGATCCGGCAGCAACGGTCGAGTTCTACCGTGATGTTCTCGGGTTCCCCGTCGTCCACTCCATCTGCGCAGCAGGATGGGGCCCGGAGAAGCATCCGGACTTCATCCACTTCTTCTTCGACATCGGCAACGACGACCGACTCGCGTTCTTCTACTACTTCGGTCTCGAACCGTTCGACGGAGGACCACAGGGTGATTCGTACTCGCGCTTCGCCGAGGACGTACCGATCTTCTTCATCCGCTCGCGTCATCTCGCGATTCACGTCGACAGCGAAGCGGACCTGATGGAATATCGGCGACGGTTGGATGGCAGTGATTGGCCCGTGGAGATGCAGATCCAACACGAGACGATCGAGTCGATCTACACACACGATCCCAACGGCTACATGATCGAGCTCACCCGCGCGATGCGTCCGGTCACGCCGCAGGAAGATCTCGACGCGAACCTGACGATCGACGCCCTGATCGACGTCGTGCGCGGACCCGACCCGAGCATGGCGAACCTGTTGACCCGCAAGGCCGAACTGATCGTCGAACGTGCGGCCGACTGGTCGGCCGAGAACGAGGTGGGAGTGTCGTGACCACGTTGTACGTACTCGACATTCCCGAGAACACCAGTATCGCCTCGGTGGCCGACGTCGACCCAGCCGTACGCGTCGACCACGTCGGCCCGTACTTCCGCATAGTCTCGGACAAGGACATCGTCATCGACCGTCGGGCCACCGGATGCAGGCACGCCGTCTGGTACAGCAGCGTCTCCGGCCTGTCGGAGTCTCGAATCACGCAGTGGGACAAAGACGCCCTGCGCGTCGAGCAGTCATGAATCGGACCCGACTCGGTGCTGGACGCTACCTCGATGCGGCCGAGGCACCGACGAACACCGTCACGTCGACGCACGAGCTGACCACTGCCGATGGCGCCAAGGTCAGTGGAGTGTTGCGAACGGTTCCCGGCGCGGACCTCGTCGTTACGTTGATGCACCCGCGCCAGGATCTGACGCATCACGTTCTCGTGCCAGAGCTGCTTGCACGCGGATACGCAGTGTGGACCCAGGGCACGCGATCGGTGAACAACGACATCTCGCTGGTGCACGAGCAGGCTTTGCTCGACGCCGCGGCCGGGCAGGTGTTCCTTCGCTCCCGCTCTTTCGATCACGTTGTCACACTTGGGCACTCGGGCGGTGGAACGCTGTTCGCGTTCTACCACGAGCAGGCCGGTCTTGCGCCCGAGAATCGACTGGCGGTAACGCCCGCAGGTCGACCGATCGACCTCGCATCCGCGGAGATGCCCGTACCGGACGGTGCGATTTTCATGGCTCCACACCCGGGACAGGGCGCGCTGCTGCTGCGACTGATCGATCCGTCCGTGGTCGACGAATCGGACCCCATGTCCGTCGACCCGGCACTCGATCCTTTCGACAGTGCGAACGGATTCGTCGAGGCACCGGAAAGCTCTCACTATTCCGCCGAGTTCGTTCAGAAGTACCGCGCCGCTCAGCTCGAGCGCGTCACTCGCCTCGACGTGATCGCGCGGTCACGGGTCGCCGAAGCATCCGAGGCCCGACGGCGTTTCAAGACAAACGGCAACGCCCACGACCGTCGAGAGGCGTTGGCACCGCGGATATTGACCGTCTATCGCACCGACGCGGACCTGAGATTCACCGACATGTCGCTCAGTTCCAACGCCCGCCCCTACGGTTCACTGTTCGGCCGGCGGCCCGATCTGACGAACTACGGACTCGTCGGCTTTGCGCGCTTGTCCACGCCGGATGCCTGGCTGTCGACGTGGTCCGGTCTGAGCTCCAATGCCGACTTCGTTCGGTGCGCACCGTCGGTCACGGTCCCGTCGTTGTTCGTCGAATTGACTGGCGATCAGGCGTGTTTCCCGGAGGACGCGTCGAGAATGGTCGAGGCTCTGGGCTCAGTGGACAAGTCTCACGTGGCGATCGAGGGCACCCACTTCGGTGGCCCCATTCACGATGGCGCGCCCACCGGCGCGTCTCTGGCCGCCGCCGATATCGGTGACTGGTTGTCCCAACACTTCATCTGACCCTCTCGCGAGCGGAATATCATGTCACGTAACACTTTTTCTCCCGTCGTTGCGCTGTGCCTGGCGGCCTTGACGTTGGAGGGGTACGACCTTCTGATGTACGGAACGGTGGTGCCGTCGCTCCTGGCGTACGAGCCGTGGGACCTGGATCCGGCGACCGTCGGTGTACTCGGATCCGTGGTGGGAGTCGGCATGCTGGTCGGGGCACTCGCCGCGGGCAGCATCGCGGATCGTTGGGGCAGACGACGCGCCTTGATCGCCGCGGTCGCCCTGTTCTCGGCCGCAATGGGATGCTGCGCAATTGCACCCTCGCCCGAATTGTTCGGAGCAGCGCGATTTGTCGTCGGCGTCGGTGCTGGGGTTCTGATGCCGACCGCGGCGTCGATGCTGATCGAATTTTCCCGCCTCGACACCCGAGCGAGAACGGTCGCACTGGGGTTCGTGGGCACCAGCGTCGGCGGCATCGCAGCGGGGATCCTGTCGCTGTGGCTCGTCCCGGCATTCGGCTTCCGAGCGATGTTCGCAGCTGGGATGATCCCGGCGTTGTTGATTCTGCCGATGATGATCGGATACCTCCCCGAGTCGCCCGCCTTCCTCGACGCGCGGGGTAGGACGGATGCAGCACAAAGGATCTCGACTCGTTACGGACTCGAGGACACAGTCGAGGTTTCCGGTGGTGAGCCGACATCGACAGATCGCGGAATCGCTGCGCTGTTCACCGCGAACCGTGCGCGAGTGACGTTGTCCTTCTGGGTGATGACCCTGCTGTGTCTGCTCGTGTTGTTCGGCGTCGCGACCTGGTTGCCTGCAGTGATGCGATCGGCCGGATACCCGCTCGGTGCCGCACTGTCATTCCTGCTGGTGCTCAACGTCGGCGGTGCAGTGGGCGCGCTCGGCGGCGCTTACCTGGCGGACCGGTTCGGCATCAAGCTGGTGACGACCCTCGGATTCCTTTGTGCAGCAGTGTCGTTGGCATTGATCGCGACCACTCCCCCGATCGGGATCGTGTACGTTCTGGTGCTGATCGCAGGAATGGGAACGACCGGGACGCAGATCCTGCTGAACACCTTCATCGGTGGCTACTACCCCGTGTCCTGCCGGACCACAGGACTGGGCGTCGCGCTCGCGGTGGGGCGACTGGGCGCGATCGTGGGTCCTACCTACGGTGGACTGTTCGTCGCCGCGGGTGCGGGAACCAGCACTCAGCTTCTGGCTTTCGCCTTGCCGGCGATCATCGGAGCCGGGGTGACGATTCTAATTCCGGCGGGACGACAGCTGCGTAGCAGCCGAGCCTCTACGTCGGAAGGTCTACACCAGGTACCCGAGGCAAAATGAGTGCATTCACGATCGGATTCACTTTCCGGTCCATATCGGGTCCCGTTTCTGCATGAAGGCCATGATTCCCTCGACAGTGTCCGCCGATCGGCTCAGTGACTCCAGGGCCTGTTCGCTGAGTTCCCAGCTGCGGGCTTCCGTCTCGATCTCGCCGTCATCGATCCCGCGAGCGACGCGCTTGCTCGCCTGAACAGCGAGAGGTGCGTTCGCGGAGATGACGTCTGCGAGGGCAAGAGCAGTGCTCATCACTTCGGCCTGAGGAACGACGCGGTTGACCAATCCCCACCGGAGCGCGTCCTGGGCGCTCATGGCGTTCCCGGTCAGCAGTAGCTCCAGCGCGACAGCACGCGGCAGGGCTGTGGTCAATCTGAAGACCCCTCCCGCTCCGGCGATGAGACCGCGCTTCACTTCGGGAAGTCCGAAGGTCGAATTCTCCGCGGCTACAACAAGATCACCGGCCAATGCGAGTTCCGTGCCACCGCCCAGGGCGCTGCCGTTCACTGCGGAAATCACCGGTTTCGCAATGTGGTGTTTGACGATTCCGGCGAAACCCCAGTGCGCGGTCTCGGGTGGAGTCACTCCCGCGGGCCCGGATGTGCCGAGAGCTTTCAAATCTGCTCCGGCGCAGAAGATTTTGTTGCCTGCGCCCGTCAACACCACAACTCGAATGTCGTCTGTCTCCTGCGCAAGCTCCCATGCAGCGCCCAAACCGCGGTGCACATCGGCGTTGATGCTGTTGGCTGCCTCCGGCCGGTCGATGGTGACGACGAGGGTGTGTCCCCGCACTTCGGTGAGTACCACTTCGGACACGTCGATCCTCATTCCTTCGGGCCGTGAGACCCCACAACACTAATTCAGACAGTCACTGTCTGCAATGGTTCGGCCTGTAGCCCGGTCGTTCAACGGCTAACTCAACGCTCGCAGAACGGTGTCGACGACCACTGTCGAGTGGTCAACGGCAGCAGTGGTTCTCGATCCTGAGTGCGCCTGCGAGAAGAGCGCACGCGCCAACACCGCTCCCGTCACGAGTTCGAGCAGTAACGTCGTCGACGTGCCCTCGGGCAGCTCTCCTCGCGCGACAGCCCGGCGGACGATGCGTCGAGCAGTGACGAGGCGGCTCTGGTTGAGAGTGTCGGTGAGATGGGACAACAGGTCCGGATTCACCCTCGCGTCGAGAGTCACCCGTAGCGAGACCAAGCCGGAGAGCTCCCCGTAGCCGACGGCCAATTGTTCCGCGAGTTCGACGAGGTCCCCACGGACCGATCCGGTGTCGATCGGCGTCGACAGCGGCGACCGAGCTTCGAGCGCCTGGACCAGAAGTTCTTCCCTGTCGGCCCAGCGGCGGTAGAGCGCTGCCCGGCCGACCTTGGCCCGCCGCGCGACTGCGTCGAATGTGAATCCGCGCCAACTGGTTTCCCAGTACACCTCGAGCACGGCGGTGTACACGCGGTCCTCCATGTCCGCGTCACGGGGCCTGCCCGGTCCGCGGGGAGAATCTTCAGACATGACTGCATCCTCTCACCGGTCTGCCGGCCGAACGCGACGATCACATGCAGAAATCGACGGCAAGGTTCCCTTCGCTGTCCACCAGGTCTATTCGGCGTCCGACGGCCGACTCGTTCTGCACGGACACGAGGTCGTGAAGCGTCGTTGCGAATTCATGTCCAGCTCGGCCCGCTACCCGCGCCCCATCGTCGGTGGCAGCCACGACAAACGCTTGCTCCGGCAGGCCGCTACGGTCGTACGTGACCGTAGCCGTCTCGATGGTCGCCGTTCCCGAGTAGCCGTGCACGACGCGTGCCGGCGTACCCGACACAGTCACCTGCTCCGGGTCGCCGATGTATCCGTCGCGATGAGCTCTCGTGGACAGCAGCACCACGTGCTGGTACGTCAGATAACCGCCGTTTGCATGAACCAATGCGACTCCGGAATTCTTGCGCAGCAGTCGCGTCGATTCCGCAATGGCATGGAGCGAGTAGCTGCTCAACGGCCCACCGAAGAACGAATGTCCTCCCAGGACAGTGGGAGTCGCCCCCTCGGCCAGTCCGAGCTCGTCGGCCAACAGGTTCGGCACGATCGGAAAGCAGCTGTATGCATCGACGAATGCCAGGTCCTCGCTGGCCACCTCGGCCCTCGACAGTGCCCGCCGCACGGCCGCGCGAAGAGCTGGTGCGTCGTCGAACACCGGGCGCGCCAACACATCCGGATTGTCGACTGCACCCGCACCACCCCACAGGTACACGATTCGATCCTCCGCCAAACCGGCCTCACGGGCGGTCGCCAAGGAACAGACCATGACCGCAGCTGCTTGATCGACGAACGGCATGGCGTTCATCGATAGCGGATAGCAATCGGACACAGACCGATTCGATGAACTGACGGTGCCGATGTCTTCCGGCGTGCGTGCAACAGGGCTCCATGCAACGGGATGTTCGGCCGCAATTGCCGAGAAGCGGGAGTACATGTCGGCCGATTCGCGCAGCCCCTGGTCTGGGTTCAGGCCACGGCTGTGGGCACGCGCGTTCTCGAAGAGCGGGTAGATCTGTACCGGTGCCAGGATTCCTGCTCGCTGCATTTCGGGGCTGCCGAGGTCCTCGGGCGAGAACGACGGAGGGCCTCCCGGTACGGTCGTCCAACCCGATTCACCGGGGTCCACACCCGCTTTCGTCATGGCACGGACGGAGGCCTGCGCCTCGCCGCCCACCACCAGTGCTGCAGTAGTGCGTCCTTCGGCGATATCTCGACCGACCTGGTCGAGTAGTCGCGCGGGGTGATGCCCACCGATCGTGCTCGAGCAGCTGGATGTGAGGGTGACGCCCAACCTCTCGGCGACCAGAGCCGGAAGATCGGCGTAGTTCCAGCTCGTGGTGCGAACTGCATGTATCGCATCGAGCTGCGCGCTCAGACCCGGTGCTCCTGTGTCCTCGATCGCCGCATTCACAGCGCGCAGAACGAGATCGAGCGGCTCGATGGCGCTCTGCGCAGTGCCGTCGCCTGTGAACTTCAGGTCACCCACACCCACGATGACCGGGACTCGTTCCGCATTGATGGACATGCACACAGGCTATACGGACACAATTTGTCTGCAATCGATAACCGTCCTGTCAAGAACAGCGACTCACCGAGTGACCGCCGGCCGAATTCGGAGCGTCCGTGCACCCACCCCCCCACCACCCCGACCTGGTGATTGACATCACAGGGACCGGCCGCTATCTTTCAAACTGACATCAGTTCAGTTTGACGAACGTTGCGGCTGGTTCGAGCGCGTACGTGAAGTCTGCGATCGATGTCGCCCGACTCCACGTCAAACGATGGCTCGCCGAGTTCTTGGGAAGTCATCGACGTGCCCGAAAGGAACGCAGGCATGAACAAGTTCAGGACGACGCTCGTTGCCGTGATTGCAACGGCCACGATGGTAGGCCTCACCGCATGCGGAGGCTCGTCTTCCACCGCGTCCGCTCCGGTGGAGGGCGACTGGGATGCCGTGATCGCTGCCGCGAAGGAGGAGGGCAGTGTGATGCTCTACTCCAGCCAGAAGCCGGCCAACCTCGATGCGCTGACAGCGGCTTTCGAGGCGCAGTACCCGGAGATCGACATGGAGTACGTGCGCGGCACCGACTCCGAGATCAATCCCAGGGTAGAAACCGAGAACCGAACGGGGGCAGGGATCGCTGACGTCCACATGACCACCGACGCCTCCTGGATCGAGAATGCCGCCGAATCCGGCCGATTCTCCACCGACCTCATCGGCCCCGACCTGGATGCGCCCGCTTTCGATCCTGCGGACAGCGTCATCAACGATCGGTTCTTCCTCTCCAGCGCAGCGGTGTTCGGACTCGGGTGGAATACCGCAGCGGTGCCGGACGGCGTCGACGCTCCCGAGGACCTGATCGATCCGAAGTTCCAGGGCAAGATCGGCATCGTCAACCCCACCGGGTTCGCGTCGTACGTCGATCTGTACAAGTACTACTCCAAGACCTTCGGAGAGGACTACTGGAACCAGATCGCCGAACTCGCGCCCCGGGTGTACCCCAGCGCACTCGCAGTAGCGCAAGCTCTGACCTCGGGTGAAGTGACGGTCAGTCCCATGGTTCAGCCTCTCGTCACCGAGGTTGCCGCAGGCGCGCCGGTCGACTGGGCATTGCCGGACAGTCCGTGGGGAACACCCTGGTACTCAGAGGTTCTCGGTGCTTCCCAGCATCCCAACGCAGCGCAGGTGCTCGCGAACTTCATGGTGACAGCCGAAGGACAGCAAGCACTGAACGGCGGCTACGCGGCCGTTCTGCCGGATATCGAGGGTGCAGTCGCGCGAGCCCAGGACATCGCATCGCCCGACCTCGCCGAACTGACGCCGGAAAAGGTCGAGCAATACTCACAGGAATGGCAGACCCTGTTCCAAGGCTGACCCTCCACTGTTACCGAGTTCGCCTGGGCGCTCGACCCACGACATGCACTGTGACAGCCACGCACACCGATACTCCGAAAGTGAGTACGCAATGACCTCTCGATTCGCGGTCTCCGGACTGACGAAGAAGTACGGTACGAACGTCGTCGTAGACAGCCTCGACCTCGAGATCGAGCAGGGCGAATTTCTGGTCCTGCTCGGGCCGAGTGGTTGCGGCAAGACCACGACGTTGCGGTGCCTCGCCGGACTGGAGACACCCCAGGGCGGCTCCATATCTTTCGCGGGCCGGACAGTGTTCGATGCGTCGTCGAAACTCCATGTGCCTGCGCACAAGCGGAACATCGGCATGGTGTTCCAGTCGTATGCGCTGTGGCCCCACATGACGGTCGCAGAGAACATTCGGTACCCGTTGACGGTGCGCAAGCTGAAGAAGGCGATTGCCGACGGCGCGGTCGAGACGGCCGCGAACATGGTCGATTGCGGTGCGTTGCTCGACCGGTACCCCTCGCAGCTCAGCGGCGGCCAGCAGCAACGTGTCGCGGTCGCTCGCGGGCTCGTGGCGCAACCGGATCTGGTGTTGTTCGACGAGCCTCTGAGCAATCTCGATGCGCGCCTGCGAGATCAGGTTCGATCGCAGATTCACCAGTTGCACCAACAGCTCGGTTTCACCGCCGTGTTCGTCACTCACGACCAGTCCGAGGCGTTCGCTCTCGGCGACCGTCTCGCGATCATGAAGGCCGGAAAGATCGAGCAGTACGACGAGCCCGAGCACGTCTTCGAGAATCCGGCGTCGGAATACGTCGCCGCGTTCATCGGGATGGGTAATCGGCTCGAACTGATGCGCGGCCACGACGGATGGGTCACGAGCGGCTCGGACGTCATCGACCTTCAGACGGCCACCGTTCGTGAGCGTGCCGACGAGGGCACTCGTGCCGTAGCGCGGTTCCGACCGGACGACGTGCTGTTGCACGACACTGCCGACCAGGTGCCGCCCGGAAACATTGCCCTGCACGCAGAACTCGTGACGTACGAATACGGCGGTCGGTACTTCGACGTGGCAGTCAAGACCGGCGACGAGCAGTTGACGCTGCGAGCCACGGCTACCGAACACAGTGCGGCGCTGCGGCGTAGCAGGCCCGGACAGCCGGTACTCGTCAGCTTCGCGCCGTCGTGTCTGCGGGTGTACGCGCTGCCCGACGCGTCGTCGGCCGCGAGCTCCGAGCTCGTCGGTTCCGCAGGAGAGACCTCGTGATGGCCACGCTCGTCGACGTCGAACGTCCCGAGTCCACCGAGACGACCGGTAAGCGCTCACTGGCGATCTCGCCGAATTGGCGCGCGCGAATCGGGTACGCCGCCGTCCTCGCCGTGTTGGCCTACCTGGTGGTACTCCCCATGGTGCGTCTGCAGATGCTCGCGTTCGAGGACGGAGCTGCCGGATACCGAAGTCAGTACGGCCGCTTCGACATCGGCGTCACCCTTCGAACCACGGTGGCGTTGGCGCTGGGTTCGTTGGTCATCGCGATGGTGCTGGGAACGCTGCTCGCCTTCGCCGCGAGCAGGCTTCCCGCCAAGCTCGGTTGGCTGCGTGTCATTCCCATCCTGCCGATCGTGATGCCGGCGGTGGCAAGCGTGGTGGGGTGGGCATTCCTGCTCTCCCCCGGGCCCGGTTACCTCAATGTGGTGTTGCGCCTGCTGCCGTGGTGGAGCGGATCGGACAGTGGGCCGATCGACGTGTACACCGTCCCGTGGATCATCGTTCTCACCGGCTTCGGTCTGACGTCGTTCGTCTATCTGTTCGTCAGTTCCGGCATGCAGAACATCAGCTCCGAGCACCTCGAAGCAGCTCAGGTCAGCGGATCGTCCACGGTCGGAATCTTTTTCAAGATCGTCCTCCCGCTGCTTCGACCGTCCCTCATCTACGGCGGCGGTATCGCGCTGCTCCTCGGACTCGGCCAGTTCACCGGCCCCCTGCTACTGGGTGCGAACACCGGAGTCAAAGTGCTGACCACCGAGATGTACCGCCGGGTGTCGGAGTCCCCGTCGGACTTCGCCGCGGCAGCGGCCGCCGGGTCTCCGCTGGTGATCTTCGGACTGGTACTCGTGCTGGCGCAGAAGGCGTTGCTGGGCAACCAGACTCGTTTCGTCACGCACGGCGGCAAGGCATTCGCGCCGTCCACCGGTAAAGCCACGTGGGCGACGGTCACCATCGTGGTGTTCGCACTCTTCGCCCTGGTCATCCCGCTGGTCGGTCTGATCATCGTCTCGTTGACGCCGTACTGGTCGGGATCGTTGTCGCTGAGTCTGTTGACGCTGGACAACTTTCGGGCACTGATGGATACGACGGCGGTGGTGGAGTCGGTCCTGACCAGTGTGCTGACCTCACTGGGCGCGGTCGCGATCTGCATTCCGCTCGGATACCTGATGGCAAACCTTCTCGTCCGCGGTCGTCGGTTCAGAATTCTCGCGCTGATCGCAGACCTCATGACCGCACTGCCACTGGGCATCCCGGCCGTGATCTTCGGCGTCGGATTCCTGCTCACGTACACCGAACCGCCGCTGATCCTCTACGGAACCAGAACGGTGATCATCCTCGTGTACATCGTGCTGATGCTGCCGTTCTCGACGAGGATGCAGATGACGGCCATGCTCTCGCTCGGCAACACGTACACCGAGGCGTCGGCCACCAGTGGCGCGTCGCCTTTCGTGACGAATCTACGAATCATGTTGCCGCTGATGCGTCCGACGATCCTCAGTGCCGTCGCGCTCATGTTCATTCTGCTGACCCATGAATTCGCCGCGTCACTTCTCGTGCGAGCGTCCACCACTCAGGTGATGGGCACGCTGCTGTTCGACATGTGGCAGAACGGCTCCTACCCACTCGTGGCTGCAATGGCACTACTGATGACTGCTGTGACCACGATCGGTGTCGCCGCGGCGATGCTCGTCGGTGGGCGCAACGTACTGAGCAAGCTGTGATGGGCGCGCAGTCCCGCCTCCAGGACAAGGTCGTTCTGGTCACCGGGGCAACCGGAGGAATCGGCACCGCGATCGTCGAGCGTCTGGCCTCGGAAGGGGCCGTGATCGTGGTGACCGACGTCGACGGTAACGCGTGCGCAGCCCTCGTGGCGGACCAGGCCGACAGTGAACGCCATCTCCCGATCGCACTCGACATCACCCGGGAAGATCAGTGGCACAGCGCTGTCGAGGCAGTGGCCGCGCAGTACGGTCGGCTCGACGCCGTGGTCAACAACGGTGCCATCGGTAGCCTCGGAACCGTCGTCGACGAGGATCTCGACCGCTACAACCGAGTTGTCGAAGTCAGTCAGACCGGGACGTGGCTCGGAATGAAGCATTGCCGGCGCGTATGTCGAGCGCTCCGGAGGAGGATCCATCGTCAACATCTGTTCCATCCTCGGCAGCGTCGGCGGCCTCGGCAACAGCTTCGCCTACGCCGCGGCCAAAGGCGCTGTGCGCACGATGACCAAGAATGCAGCCCTGCACTGGGCCACGAAGGGTGTTCGAGTCAACTCCATCCACCCTGGCTTCATCGGCACAACGCAGTTGCTCGAACGCTACGAGGGCTCCGAACGTCACAGCGCCATGATTGCGCACACTCCGATGGGTCGACTGGGGACCGGGACCGAAGTGGCTGCCGCCGTTGCCTTTCTGGCCGGGGACGACTCGACGTTCGTCACCGGGACCGAGCTGTACGTCGACGGCGGTTGGACCTGCGACTGACCGCTCGGGTAGGGCTCTCGGGGCGGATGCTTCACCAGGTGGTGAAGAAGTCCACCCCGTTGGAGGTCCGCGCCGACAGTCTGCCGCGCTGGACCAGAACGTCCAGGTGCGCCAGCGACTCGCAGGTCGCCACCATCTGGTTGAAGCTGTCCAGGCTGGCGAACGATCGATCGTGCCGAGTCCACGTCAGGCCGGCCGCCACGTCCAACCCGGTTGCCCGAGCGGCAGATTCGACGACGCTCTCGGTAGCGGCGAGACGGCGATCGTGGTGTTCGAGCAACTGCCGGCAGCGCTCGTGCACGCCGGCACCCGGATGGCCGTGCGACGGCAACATCGCCCGGTCCGGTTCGTCGAGCATCGCGGTCAGCGACGTCAGGTACTTGCCCAATGGAAGGTCCCACTCACCGAGCTCGAACCCGATCGACGGCGTGATCGTGGGCAGAACGTGGTCTCCCGTGTAGCACACGTTCCGGTCGGTGTCGTGAAAAACCATGTGGCCCTTGGTGTGCCCGGGGGTGTGTACAGCGACAACCGCATGGCCGGGAATGTCGACGGGACCGGGTTGCAACCACGCGTCCGGTAGCTCCCAGTCCGAGGCGTCGAAGGGTTCGGCCTTCCCGCTCTCGGAGGCGGTGCGAGCGATCTCGAACGCGCCCGCTCGCTCGAGTTCCCGGATCGAGCTGACCGGCACGTTGCTGCGCAACCGACCGATCGCTTCGATGCCCGGTGCCTCTGCGGCACCGAGATGCACCCGGGTTCCGTATCGACGACGCAGCTCGACGGCGAACGTGTAGTGATCACGATGCACGTGGGTGACGTACACGTCGTGAATTTCGGACGGCCGACGTCCGATGCGACGCAAGGCGTCGACGAGCTCGTCGTGGGTGGAGGCTCGGTGCCAACCGCCGTCGATCAGGACCAGCCCCGTGTGAGTCTCCAGCACATAGACATTGATCGCGCGCAGACCGTCCTGAGGCATCTGCAGAGGAACGCGATGGACGCCGTCTGCCACTGCAAAACAGCCTGGATCGGCCCACGACGAGGTCATCCCGCGTCGCTCGCGAGAGGCACCATCGTCTTCTCGTCGCCATACCACATCATCCGTCGACCGCCCATGGTCCCGACGTGGTCGACAGCGGCTTTCCACTCGTCACTGGCCAAGGCGGCCTCGAGCGCGTCGCGCGACTCGAAGCTGAGCACCGACAGCCCGTCCCACCCATGGGACTTGCTCCCGAATGCTTCGAGTAGTTCGGTGTGCTGCCAACGGAGCAAGCCGGGCAGGGGGTACGTGACATCGGCGTGCTCCCCGCGCCACCACGTGATGAACTGCTCGTGCGTCCACTCTTCCGGACGGGCGGCTACGAGTACCAAATTGTACATTTCTCTCCTAAGTGAATTCTGTTCAGTTCAAAAGAGGGTCAAGGTCCGCTGCAGATACAGCTCGCGCTGTTACTTGCGGACCACTCGGATGGCGGCGTCCGTCACCAGTGCAGTGATGTCGTCGATGGTCAGTCGGCCGTCGGGCCGGTACCACCGCCATACGCTGACCACCAGAGCGAGCACCAAACGCGCAGACATCGTCGGATTCGACTCCGCGAACTGGCCCGCCTCGATCCCCCGCACGATCAATGCGGTCCAGTTCTTTTCGATCCGTTGCACGAGTTCACGGCACTCGACCCGTTCGGCCTCTTCCTTCGCGGACTGACGTTCGGTCGCCAAGAGGTCCATGTGGTTGTGCAGAATGCGACGGGCCAATGCGTCCTGAGGAGATGCCGCCAACGACGCGGCAATCGCCGCGCGAAGTGCATCCTCGGCATGCGTCACGCCGTCGGTGGCCGCCACGAAACGGGCGGCGGAGTCGGCGAGTTCGATGCGCATGATCGTCAGCAAGCAGTGCGCTTTGGATTCGAAGTAGTGATAGAGCGCGGTCTGACCGATACCGACCTCGTCGGCGATGGACGCCCACTTGGTGTGCTCGTATCCCACTTTGCCGAAGTGGTCTATTGCTGCCGTCAGAATGCGCGTTCGCTTGGACCGCGGGCTCTCGCGCCGAACATCGGTTCCTACGGTCATGACTGCCCCTACTGATAGAACGTACAACCCTCCGGTGGGAGTTTACATTTTTCGATGTGAATTCGAGTCAGTTGCGGCCGCAAGCTGTCGAGCCAGCGCCGTCGCATCGGGCCGGGACAGCTTGCCGACACGATTCTGCGGTAAGTCGGCGACGGTGAAGACGTACTCCGGCCACTTCGACTTGGGGAAGTCGTCGTGTGCCAGCTGCGCCGTGACGTCGTCGAGTCCGAGGTCCTCACCACCGGTGACCACGAGAGCTGCTGCGCGCTCCCCCAGCAGATCGTCGGGCACCGGAACGACACACACCTGCACCACGGACTGCAGCGATGCGATGGCCGACTCGACCTCGTTGATGTCGATGTTGCGTCCGCCGCGGATGATGATCTGCTTCTGCCGACCCATCACACGAATCGAACCGTCCGACGCGACCTCCACGAGATCACCGGTCGGAAGGAATCCGTCGGGCGTCAACTCGGGCGGGACCGGAGTCCCGGCTCGGGCGTACCCGACGAACAGCGACGGGCCCTTGACCTGGGCGGCACCGATATCGTCCGCGGGGAGCGGACGGCTGTCCGAGCCGACGGCCCGCACGGTGGTACCGGGAAACGGCCGACCGTCGCGTCCGAGGCGGATCGACGTCGGGTCGTCGAGAGCAGGTGTGGTGTGCCCCAGGCACTCGGACATTCCGAACACCCGTAGGAACGTGGTCTGCAGCCACTGTTCGGCCTTGGCGAGCGCGCGCTCGTTCATCGGTCCGCCGCCGACCGTCATGGCGCGCATCGTGTCCAGCGCGCCTTCGGAGTTCGGTGCGACCGAGAGCTGCAGCGCCATGGTCGGTACCAGCATCGTCCAGGCAATCCGGTGTTCCTTCGCTGCCCGCAGAGCCGCCTCCGGGGACCACTTCCCGATGGCGACCATCGGACCTCCCAGTAGCGCAGGCAGATACATTCCGAAGCAGAATGCGGCAACCGACGACAGCGGAACGAAGGCACCGATCGCCTCACCCGGGCGGAGGCCGACGGCATCGATTGTGGATCGAGCCGCATACCTGATGGCGTCCTCGGATTGCACCACGCACTTCGGCCGGCCGGTCGAACCCGAAGTCATCGCGATCGCATCACCTCCGTTCCATCGGGCGACGGAGGCGAACGGTGCATTCGATGCCCGCACGCGATAAGGGCCGAAGACGGGCTTCTCCACGGGAAATCGGTCGTCGGGCACACCCCAACGACGCAGGGTC
>NZ_NOZF01000180.1:0-17802 GCF_002258565.1 Rhodococcus sp. 05-2254-6 | reverse complement strand
CGTAGCGCCAGCAGATGCATGATCACGTTGCCCTTGCAGTCCGCCGAACCCCGCCCGTACCAACGACCGTCCCGTTCAGTCAGATCGAAAGGCTCACTGTCCCAAAGTTTTCCGTCACCCGGAGGTTGAACGTCGTAGTGCGAGTACAGCAGAACGGTGGGCGCTCCTGCCCGAGCCGGCCGTGAACCGACGACGGCCAGTGAGCCGTCGATCGTCTCGATCAGCTGGACGTCGGGAATGCCTGCGTCGACGAAGGCCCGTTGCACCCACTGCGCCGCACCGGTGCATTCCTCGGCCGGAAACTGCCGTGGATCGTGCACCGAGGTGAAGCGGACCAACTCTGACAACTCGGATTTCGCTCGGGGCATCTGCGATGCGATCGCAGATCGAACGTCGACGGGTCGCGGATCGGCGGGCATGAGTCCTCCAAACGAGAAAATGACAGACGGGCCGTAGCCAGTCTGTCATCACTCGTCTCGAGAACGATTCACCGTCAGCGGCCGGAGAACTCCTGATGAATCCACTCACCGGTCTGCTGCCAGTGCCGATCCCACGCTTCCTGCTCGAGCTGTTCGGGCGACTTGCCCGGCTCCGGAACGGGAACAGGAACGGTGAACTGCGGAGGGGCCACCGTGGTCGGTGACAGTACCGGCTGCGGGGCCGCCACAGCCTGACGCGGCGGTTCCTGCGTCGCCCACGCCTCGGTCGTCGGTGCCGGCTCGACAACTGTCGATGGGTCCATCGTCGGAGGAATCGTCTCGGGCGGCGGCGCAATCGCCGGCACCGGCGCAACCACTACCGCACCCGGATCGGACGTCGTCGGATCCACCTGCCTGGTTGCCCCCGCCAGATCCGCACCGGCATCGCGTCGATCGACGACCTGCTCGGCGGTCGTCTCGGATTCACCCGGCAACGTCGCAGCGACCGCGACACCTGCGGAGAGCACTCCGGCCAGCAGCACTGCGGCGAACACGAGTTTGCGCCCGGAGCCTCCCGACCGGGCCGGCTTCGTGCCGATAGCCGAGGGCGCTGCAGGCACCGGAAGCGGCACTACCACCGTGTCGAGATCCGTATCCTTCGCTACCTCGACGGTCTCCTCGGGCTCGGAGTCGGCAATGTCGGCGTCGGACTGGTCGGCCTGGTCGACTGCCCCGACCTCGGTGTCGGCGGCCCCGTCTGGCTCCGAATCATTGGTCGCCGCCTGCGCGGTGGCAACCGCAGCCGGCTCGTCCTGGTGTGCCAGCAGCGCAGCTCCTCGCGCCGCGACCTGGTCCGCGTCACCGACGCGCACCACGGGTACACCGAGTCCGAGAGACAGGATGTCCACCAGGTCTCGATTGCTCGACGAGTCGCCGAAGAGGGCCACGAACTCTGGCTTCTTTCCGGACTGATCCACCACTTCCCACGCCAGTGGGATGGTGCTGCCGATGCGCTCGGGCGACATCGAGTCCAGCGCAGCGGTCTTGGCCGGGGTGATGGAGGCGTGCGCTGCGTCGGCGAGAGAGATGGAGACGCCCGTGTCGCCCATGTAGTAGAGAAGGACGGTGTTCGCGTCGGCGAATTCCTTCGACGTCGCGAGCCAGCCGAGGAATGCCTCGGACGCGGACGACAGCACTGCGGGTTCGTCGCCCAAGGCGGCTGCGAACTCGGCGCGCTCGTCCTCGGTTCGGTACACCACGCCTACTACGTCCACCTGTGTGTCGAGTGTCGCCGCCTCGGCGCGCATCGTCTCGATCGCCTTGGGCAGAACCGAGGCCGCGTCGGGGTCGAGCGGGGTCGTACGGTCGGCGAGTACCTCGCCTGAGGTGGGCTCGACAAGAATTGCCTGCATCGAGCCAGATTCGATCGCTATACCAATAGTTGCCATGGCAGTCTCCCTGTGCTCAGGGTGGAGGCACCCGACCATGAACGTCATCCAGCGGATCCGAACGACGATCACCCTGCACGGAATTTGATTCTGTTACCTGAACCATACCTGTTGACGGTTAAATTGGTCCGAATCGGCCTTGGAGTTTGTCACAGTATGGGGAACCAGCAGTTGTCGTCGACCCCAGGTTTCTTCCATACCTCCAGCTGAAACACGCGTGTCCGACCCCGAAACCGGAACCGGTGGGAGTGACCTACCGGACCGTTGTGGATAACGAGCACCCGCGCCGGATAGCCTGACCGGGTGGAATCCTCTGCTCGTGCCCAGTCCTCGCGCCGTCTCGACGCCGCGCTCGAGTCGACGGCACAGACACAGGAACTGATGCCACGACGACGACCCACCCAGGAACGCAGCCAACGGAAGTTCGACGCACTGCTGCAGGCCTCACGCGAGTTGCTCAGCGATGTGGGTTTCGAGTCGTTCACCTGCGAGGAAGTCGCGTCACGCGCCGAACTGCCGATCGGCACGCTGTACCAGTTCTTCGCCAACAAGTACGTCATCGTCTGCGAGCTCAACCGCCAGGACCTCGTGGGGGTCCAACAGGAACTCGCCGAGTTCGACGGCGAGGTCCCGTCCCTGGACTGGGTGCGGTTCCTGAACAACTTCGTCGACCACATGGCCGGCATGTGGATGACCGATCCGTCGCGCCGTGAAGTGTGGCTCGCCATGCAATCGACACCGTCGACGCGCGCAACCGGGGTGATTCACGAGCGGGAGTTCGCCGAGCAGGTCTCGCGCATGCTCGGACCGCTCACTCCGCGCACGCCACGGCACCGCCGCAACCTCATGGCTCAGGTGTTGGTGCACATCGTCTACTCGATGCTCAACTTCTCCGTGCAGGACGGCCAGAGCCACGAGGACGCCGTCGCCGAGCTCAAACGCATCATGATGGCGTATCTGCTCGTCGCCGAGAAGGAGAGCAGGCGTTCCGGCGGCTCGACGAACGAGAGCGAACCAGCCTGAGCAACCCGAGCCCGCACAGACGAAAGGCCCGCCCGATCACCTGGATCGGACGGGCCTGACTCGTTCTCGGAGCGAATTCACTCCTCCAGAATCGCCACCGCGGCGGCGATGTCGCCGTCATGTGTCAGCGACAGATGAATCTTCACCGTCGGCAGGAACTCCTGTGCCATCCCGTGCAACTTGATCGACGGCCGACCCCACGCATCGTTGACGACCTCGATCAACGGATACGGGTTGTCGCCGATCTGCGGCGGACGCGCGAATCGCGATGTCGCCCATGCCTTCAGCACCGCTTCCTTGGCGGCCCACCGAGCCGCGTAGTGGCGGGTCGGGTCGGAACTCTTCGTTGCTGCATGACGCCGCTCGCCCGCGGTGAAGCTGTCGCGGATCATCGTCGTGCCGACCTTCTCCATCTGCTCGGCGAAGTCGGACACCGTCACCAGGTCGAAACCCACTCCCAGGATCGCCATCAGATGGCACCCGGCAGACCGGAGGAGTAGACATCGTCCGCGCCGAGGCGAGCGGACTCGTTGAGCAACACGTTTGCCTCCAGTTCGCGTGACGCCTTGGCCGGCGTCCCGTCATGTCCGAGCCGTCGATCGTCCGGCCGCTCGTAGAGGGAGTCTCCTCCCACCATCGCGGAGATCAGCCTGCGCTGACCGGCGATGCGACGCTCGTTCGCCTTCGCGATGTACTGCGCACGTCGGTCCGCCGGAACGGCCTCGAGGAACGCCTGCGGGTGCACCAGAGCGATGAGTCCGGACACGTGGCCGAATCCGAGCGAGGTGAGCAGACCTGCCTTGAGCGGCACCGAGTCACCGAAGCGCAACGGCTCCCGTGCCCACACCAGATGCTCGAAGCCGGTCATCTTGTCGTCGACGCAATCGAGGCTGCGGTTCGGCGGAATGACACCGTTGGCCAGCACCTGGCACAGGCCGATCAGCTGCCAGGCAGCCGCTCCACCCTTCGAGTGTCCGGTGAGGCTCTTCTGCGAGACGACGAACAGCGGAGCGCCGTCCGAACGGCCGATGGCCTTGGCGAGGCGAGTGTGCAGTTCCGCCTCGTTCGGATCGTTGGCTGCGGTGGAGGTGTCGTGCTTGGAGATCACGGCCACGTCGTCTGCACTGACGCCCAGTGCGTTCAGCGAAAGCGCGAGCGCCGAATCCTTGCCGCCGCGACCGGCACTGAGCGCGCCGAGCCCCGGAGCCGGGATGGACGTGTGCACTCCGTCGCCGTACGACTGTGCGTAGGCCACCACTCCGAGGACCGGCAGGCCCATCTCGAGTGCCAGGTCTCCGCGAGCGAGCAGAATCGTTCCGCCGCCGTGGGATTCGACGAATCCACCGCGCCTGCGGTCGTTGGCCCGCGAGAACCGTCGATCGCTGATGCCCTTGGCGGTCATCGCTGCCGAGTCCGCGGTGGCCGACATGTCGCCGAAGCCGATGATGCCCTCGGTGCTCAGGTCGTCGAAGCCGCCGGCGACCACGAGTTGCGCCTTGCCCAGCTTGATCTTGTCGACGCCTTCTTCGACGGAGACCGCCGCGGTGGCACAGGCGGCGACAGGGTGAACCATCGCGCCGTAGCTACCGATGTACGACTGAACCACGTGCGCAGCAACGACGTTCGGCAGAGCTTCCTGCAGGATGTCGTTCGCACGAGCGTCGCCGAGCAAGGTGTCGATGTACAGCGAGCGCATCGATTCCATGCCGCCCATGCCGGTGCCCTGTGTGTTGGCGACCAACGTGGGGTGCACCCAGCGCATCAGTTCCGACGGGTTGAAGCCCGAGGAGATGAACGCGTCGACCGTGGTGACGATGTTCCACAGGGCGACTCGGTCGACCGAGCTGGCCATGTCGGGCGAGATGCCCCACTTGGTGGGATCGAATCCGGTGGGAATCTGTCCACCCACGGTGCGGGTGAGCTTCATCTTGCGCGGAACGCGAATCTCGGTGCCCGCCTTGCGGGTGACCTGCCAGTCGCTCGAATCCGGAACCGGGGTGATGAGCGTGTGCTCGGGGTCCGCTGCTGCGAACGACCGGGCGTCGATCTCGGTTCCGACCACGAACGTGAGGTCGTTGTCGAGGAAGATCGAGGTCATCAGCGGAGCGGTGTTGCCGACCATCGCGCCGTCGTCGCCGTAGGTACGGATACCGCACTTCTCGACCACGATGTCGTGGTACTTGTCGGCGATGTCCTCCTCCGGCACCAGGTCACCGGACTCGATGTCGTACCAACCCGGCTTGGGATCGTTCTCCCAGGCGATGAGGCCGGTGTTCCAAGCGAGTTCGAGAACGCCTGCGGCAGAGAGCTGCTCGTCGACCTCCATCTCGAAGCGGGTACGTGCCGAACCGTACGGTCCGAGCTCGCCCGCGCCGACGATGACGACCAGGTCCTTCGGGTCGACGTCCAGTGTCGGCCAGGCCGGAGCCGTGGTCGACGTGGACAGCCGCGGCGGTGCGGGCAGCGCCGCGATGACCGAGTTGTCCACTGCCTCTTCGGTCTTCTCGGCAGCGGCCGCAGCCGCGTCCCGAGCGAGCTCGACGAGGTTGAGCTTGGTGTTGGCCAAGCCGCCCGTGAGATCGACGACGATCGGCTCCTGCGCAGCCTGACGGCGAGCGGTAGGTGTGCACAGTTCGAGCAGTTCGGTCGCCATCTCGTCGGTGGACCAGGTGCGAACGCCTTCGGCCTCGACGGCCTCGACGATGGGATCGTTGCCACCCATCAGGCCGGTGCCGCGCACCCACCCGATGTGAGCGTGGGCGATGGACACCCGCTCGGCCCAGTTCTTCTCCGAGCCCCACTTGGCGACGACTGCGTCGAGTGCGGCCTTCGATTCGCCGTAGGCACCGTCTCCACCGAACATTCCGCGGTTCGGCGATCCCGGCAGCACCACGTGCAGGTGAGTGTCGATGTCGGTGTCGTAACCGACCTTCGACAGTCCGGTGATCAAACGCTCGACGGACCAGAGCAGCACGCGCATTTCCATCTCGGCGCGAGCTCCGGCGTCGGACATCTCGCCCATGACCCGCGGAGCCGCGAACGGGAACAGCATCGTCGGAGTCGTGGCGGCCTTGACGAGAGTCTTTGCGCCACCGGCAGTGTCGATGTAGTCGCTACCGATCCACTCGATGAGAGCATCGACGTCGGTGTACGACGCGATGTTGGCCGGAACCACCCAGAGCGACGCTCCGCTCCGTGCGCTGTCGCGGTAGAGGCTGCGGTAGAAGCCGAGTCGCTCGTCGTCGAGCCTGGAGGTGGTGACGAAGACCGTCGCTCCCCCGGCCAGCAGCTTGGCCGTCACCGCAGCTGCGATGGAGCCCTTGCTGCCGCCGGTGACCACTGCGACCTCGTCGGCCCATGGGCCCTTGTCCTCGGATACGACCGCGATGTCCGCGATGCGTCCGAAGGTTTCGGCCAGCACTGCCTTGTTCTCGTAGTCGGCCTTGGCCTTCCACCACTGTGCCTGAGCTGCAACGGCATTGCCGGCACCGGCGAAGGACTCGACGGCGACGTCGCCTGCAGTACCGAGCCACAACCGGGCCAGGTCCTCACGGGCGGTGGCCCAGCGGTCGTCGATCAGGACGGCGCGCTTGGCGTCGAACGCCGGCGCGACGAGGCGAGGCCAGTCGGATCCCAACTCGGCCGAGACCAGCTCGACCAGAGCGGCGTCGGGATCCTCGGCCAGCAGTGCGTTGGGCGCATCGGCCAGTCCGAGCTGTTCGAGCACCAACCGGGCTGCGGAGGCGAGGACGCCGTCGCGGCCGGTGATGTGCTCGGTGAACTCACCGAGAGCAGCAGCGTCGACGGTTCCGCCGGCTCCGCCGCCTGCCTGCGGCATCGAGACTGCAACGCCGCGGCGTGCGGCCACCGCGGCCACGGCCGCGTCGATGACGTTGTCGACTGCGTTGCCGTCGGCGAGAGCGCCGTCGGCCAGGCCACCGAGCGCGCCACCACGAACCGAGGCACCGTCACGGGTACCGAGAGCGACCTCGGCGGTGACGTGGTGCGCCCAGCCGTCGCCCAGTTCCCAGGTCTTCTTGACGCGATCGGCGATCGAGGCCGGGCGTCGACCCGAGGGGCCGAAGACCTTGCGGAGATGGTCGTTGATGGAGTCGCTGAGCACCGGACCGAACGGCTTGTACGTACGAGCCAGCTTGTTCACCGTGCCCGAGAGCGCACCCATGTCGGCATCGGCTGCACCGTCGATGGCACCGAGCGAGAGCTCGGAACCGAGGTCGACGAGCAGCTGATTACGACGCGAGGACACACCGTCACACAGAGCCTCGATGGTGTCGGCAGGCCCGATCTGATCGAGCTGCAGCTTGGTCCACAGACCGATGAGGATCTTGGTTGCATCTGCGGCGACGAACGCGATGTCGTCCGGACGAGGTCCGCCCGACGGTGCTGATGCCGGAGCGGGTGCTGCGGCCGGAGCTGCAGCTGCCGCCGGAGCAGCGGCCTCCACGGGTGTCGACTCTTCCTCGTCGGCCGGAGCCGGATCGGTGTCGGTGCCGTAGATGATCGCAGCCTCGCGCTCGAGGTTCAGAACCTCGACCGGGTGGCCGAAGCGGCCCGGCAGCTTGAGGGTCTGCGACGCGAGGTTGGCCACGGTCGGGGTTGCCCCCAGGCCGATCTCGACGAAGCGCTCGACGCCCATGCCGCCGTCGGACTCGTCTGCGAACAGCAGGTCCTGGGTTTCGATCCAGCGCACCGGGCTGGCGAACTGCCATGCCAGCAGCTCGGTCAGGATCACCCGGCACAGAGCGCTCGGCCGTGCTGCCCACGAATCGAACTCTGCGAGAACGGTGTTCAGCGGCTCGGACGGAACCAGATCGGCGATCTCCTGAACGAACTCGCGCTCGAGCGAGAACGGCTTGGGCACCAGGTTGGGGATGTAGCGCCCCACCAGGATCGCCGGATCGATCTGCTCGGGGAGCAGCGTCTCGAGGCGGTTGCGGAAATCGTCGACTCCGCCGCGTAGCACCGTGGAGTGGAACGGCACGTCGATGCCGGGAACCATGATGTAGGCGGCCTTGCCACCGAACTCCGCTCGGCGGATCGCGATCTTCTTCTCCAGCTCGCCGAGGCCGGCAACCGTGCCTGCGATGGCGTACTGCGAACCGCGCAGGTTGAGGTTGACGATCTCGAGGAACTCACCGGATTCTTCTGCGACACCGGCGACGAAGCCCTGCACGTCCTGATCGGCCAAGCCGATCTGCGACGGGCGGATCGCTGCCATGCGGTAGTCACTGCGGCCGCTGGCATCACGCGGAACCAGCGCGTGCATGGCCGAACCACGCTGGAAGACGACCTCGAGGACGGCTTCGAGCGGGAGCACACCGGCAACGGCTGCGAGAGCGTTGTACTCACCGACCGAGTGGCCCGCGAGAATCGAGTTCTCCACGAACGCACCGGATTCACGCAGTTCGGCAACCTGTGCGACGCCGAGAACGGCCATCGCAACCTGGGTGAACTGCGTCAGGTGCAGCACACCGTCGGGGTGCTTGTGGGTGACGCCGCGCGCCTTGAGCGACGTCGGATTGTCGCGCACCACAGCGAGAATGGAGAAGCCCAGTGCGCTGCGGGTGTGCTTGTCGGCACGATCCCACACCTCACGTGCGGCCTTCGAGCGAGACCGAGCGTCCAGGCCCATGCCCGCCCGCTGGATGCCCTGACCCGGGAACGCGTAGACGGTCTTCGGCGGCGCGGTGCGAGCGGTGGCGACCATGACCAGTTCGCCTGCGACACGGCAGGAAACCTCGATCAGTTCGGCACCCTGGTCGAATCCGGTGCGGTCGACGCGAACATCGATCTCCGCTCCGGGTCGAACCATGCCGAGGAAGCGCGCGGTCCATGCGGTGAGGCGACGCGGCGGAGTCTTGGTGTCCGCGTGGTCGACTGCGGTCACCGTCTGCTGTGCGGCAGCAGAGAGCCACATGCCGTGCACGATCGGGCTGCCGAGGCCGGCGAGCAGCGCCGCGGCGTCCGAGGTGTGGATGGGGTTGTGATCGCCCGAGACCTGAGCGAACGCGGCCATGTTGCGCGGGGCCACGATGGTTGCCTGACGGCGGCGACGACGCGGGGTGTCCTTGGCGTCGGCGCTCACCGAGCCGCCGGCGCGGGCCGGATCGGTCAGCTCACCCTTGCCGGTGCGTCCGCGAATGGCGAAGCGCTCCACGAGAGTTGCGACGGCGGGAGCGTCGAGCCCCTCGCCGAGCATGGCACCGATCTCGACGGTGACCTCGACGACGCGGCCGAGGTCGGTGTCGAGCACCTCTCCGGCCGCAGCCTTGACCACGAGAATCGAGGTGTCGGTGGGCAATTCGCCGACCAGGTTGACGCTGTGGTCGAGGTGCACCAGGTCGAGCATGCCTTCGATGACGTCGATGCCCTCGGCGTTGCGGGTGGCACCCAGGACGGCGAAGACGGCGGGCCAGCAGGCACCGACCAGAACGTCGGGAACGGCCTTGCCGCTGACGGTCAGCGAATCCGGCAGGCCGGAGCCGGTGACGCCTGCGTGATCGGCGATCAGATCGGGGATCCATGCGATGTTCAGCCGGGCGACGCCGCCCTTGACGGCCGGAAGGTCCTGGCCTGCAGCAACTCCGAGCAGAGCCGACATGGCCTGCTGTGCGTCCTGCGCGGTGACGACGGGAGCGCCGCCGTCGATCGTGGAGGCCGGAACCGTCAGGCGGATACGTACTTCCTTGCCCGGGGCGAGCGGAACCAGCAGCTCCACGTGCTCGGAATCGAGCACGGTCAGCGTCGAGCCGGTCTGCGGGTGCGCCGCGACCGTCTCGGACTCCACGGTCCAGTCGGCCGGATCACCCAAGCGTGCAACGGGGTTCTGCGTCATCCGCGAGGCCCAGGTGACGTCGGGAGCAGCCAGCACGATGCCGAGCAGTCCGGGTGCGATCTCGGCGTGGCGACGGCTCGCGATGGCCGTGGGCTCGACGCCCTCGGCGAGAAGCTGATCCGCGGTGGCCTTCTCGAAGCGATCGAGCAGCTCGCCCACGGGCTCGTCGACGCGAGTGATGCCCGCGACGGCGACGGTACCGGGGATGATGCAGACCTGATCGGCCGAGTAGCGAGCGTCGTGTGCCTGCCACAGCGAGTCACTGCGCCACCAGCGGCGCACGTCGCCGTCGACGACGGGGACGAAGTTGACCGGCTTGCCGGGCATGCGGCACAGCGAGGTGAAGAAGGTGATGTCGGCCGGGTGCAGAACCACGTCGGCGGCGTCCGGGAACTGTGCGAGCAGCGACTTCAGAGCTGCACGCGGGCGTTCGAGAACCTCGGCATCGGCGAACAAGGTGGGGATGGGTCCGCGATCGACGGGGTGCAGCCGAGCCTCGGCGCGCTGCAGCATCTCCAGGAAGCGGGTACGCCAGGTGACGTCGAGCCACACCGACTCGCGTGCCTCGGACACGGCATCGGTGAACTCGCCGCCGCAATCGAAGTCGCTGCGCGAGTCGGTCCCGATGGCCAGATCGAGGTAGCGAACGAGCCACTGCTGGTACGTCATCTCGGCGACGTCGCCGAAGAAGGGCTTGGCGGTGCCGTCGAGTGCGGCGATGATCTCGTCGCGACGCTCGGCCACGGCGTCGGCGTTGCCTGCGACCTCGTCGAGCAGTCGGCCGCACCGCGATGCCGCATTGTCGATCTCGTGGATGTCGGCACCGAGCTGGCTACGGCCCGAGGCCATTCCGCCGTTCGCGGTACCGGCACCGACCCAGTCGGGGGTTCCGGGTGTGTCGACCAGAAGCTGCTTGACCTCGGGAGCCGTCGTGGCCTCCAGGGTTGCCATCGCTGCAGTGCCGACGAGGATGCCGTCGAGCGGCATCTTCGGGTAGCCGTGCACAGCCGACCAGGTTCCGGTGAGGTACTCCGCTGCCCGCTCGGGTGTGCCGATGCCGCCGCCGACACAGACGACGAGGTTGGGCCGTGACCGCAGCTCCGCGTAGGTGGTCAGCAGCAGGTCGTCGAGGTCCTCCCACGAGTGGTGTCCGCCTGCGCGGCCACCCTCGATGTGGACGTTGACCTGGTACGAGGGAACCTCGTTGGCGATACGGATGACGGCGCGAATCTGCGCGACGGTGCCGGGCTTGAACGAGACGTAGCTGATGCCTGCCTCGGACAGCTCTTCGATGAGGGCCACTGCCTCTTCGAGTTCCGGGATGCCTGCGGTGACGACGACGCCGTCGATGGCCGCACCCGCCGCGCGAGCGCGCTGCACGATGCGGCGTCCGCCGAGCTGCAGCTTCCACAGGTACGGATCGAGGAAGAGCGAGTTGAACTGAATTGCGCGGCCGGGCTCGAGAAGTGTGGAGAGCTCGGCGACGCGGTCGGTGAAGATGTCCTCGGTGACCTGACCGCCACCGGCGAGCTCGGCCCAGTGGCCTGCGTTGGCAGCTGCGGCAACGATTTTGGCGTCGACCGTCGTCGGCGTCATGCCGGCGAGCAGGATCGGCGAACGTCCGGTCATCTTGGTGAACGAGGTCTCGACGACGACGCGGCCGTCGGGCAACGTGACCGGAGTGGGGGCGTAGGCGGACCATGCGGGCTGGACCTCGGGAGCAGCTCCCGGAGTGAGCAGGTTGCGGTGGCCACCGCGCGAGGACGCGGCGATGATGCCAACGCCCTGTCCACGCAACGCCGGGGTGGTCATGCGGGTGAGCAGGTCGCCCGGACCGAGATCGAGAATCCAGTCGGCACCGGCATCGACGACACCGTCGATGGCGTCGACCCAATCCACGGAGTCGACGAGGATCTTCTGTGCGAGCTCGCGTGCGAGGTCGATGTCGAGCCCACAACGCTGCGCCCAGGCGCTGACGAGTTCGACGGCATCTGCCAGGGCGGGGTGATGGAAGCCGATCTCGACGGGAAGCTGCTCGAAGACCGGGGCGAACACGGCACCGCCACGCTTCTTGGCGTCGCGGTCACGCTCTTCCTCGGCAGCGATCTGCTCGCACTTCTCCTGCACGCGAGCCAGCTGGGCCGGCGGCCCGGAGAGTACGACGCGACGACGGCCGTTGCGGATGGCGAGAGCTGCGGATCGCTCCGGCGCTCCGTCGATCGCGAGTTCGGCGATGATCGCCTGCAGTCGTGCGGGTTCGACGTTGGCAACCGAGACCATCGGCGCGCGGTCTCCGGCACCGATGATGCCGCGGCGGCGGCCGACGAGACCTGCCGCTGCACCCACGAGCTGGGCGATAGCCAGGAAGTTCGCATCCTGTGCGCCATCGGCTGCGACGGACTCGGCGGCGATGAGACCCTGCGAGTGTCCGACGACCTTGACGGGCGGGGTCTGGGCCGGATCGAGCCCCTGCAACTTCAACGCACGCAGTGCTGCGACCTGGGTGAGAAACACTCCGGGAAGCGAGACGGCAGCGGAGGTCAGTGCCGCCTCGGACGGTCCGTACGAGCCGACGGTGTCGTCGTCGGCGAGGTCCTGTTCGAGCATCCAGCCGATCGGGTCGAAGCCGACCGAGCGCACGACCAGCAGCTCGTCTGCCACGGGCGCGAGAGTGACTGCTGCCTCGTTGACGAGATCGGTCAGTTCGGGTTCGAGCGCGGAGTCGCGAGCCAATTCCTCGAGGGAGCTGAGCCACGGTGCGCCCTGGCCGCCGAAGGCCAACGCGTACGGCTCGCCCGCGGCGAAACGATCTGCCAGAGTCCGAGAGCCGCCATTGCTTCTAGGGGATTTGTCTGCGTTGCCGGTGCTTCGCGAGCCTCGTCCGTGTGATGGTGTGCTCTCGTTGATCGTCAAGGCTGAAGATTCCTCTCGTGGACGCCTCGGGGGTCGGGGCGTTCGCTGTGATGACTGCCCCATGGCGTCGTGGGCTACAGGGTCGAAGCGGTGAGCCGGTCTTCGTCGACAGGTCTCCTCCGCGCTGCTCAAGGTTGACACAAAATCATGAGGAAATCCTCAGGTTTGCTCGGACGTCCGAGTGCTACCAGCGAGTACGTCACTCGAAGCGGCTTTACCTTTCGTTTACCCGACTCGTCGGTAACCCGTATCCACGCTGGCGAGAGCGTCGAGCGGGATGCCAGAACATGAGGAAAGCCTCGCATTTTTCGTTATCTTTTCGTGATGTGATCTCGAGCACAGATGAGCAGCTCCCAACCCTGTCGGTGCGGTCCTCTACCTTGTGCGAACGAGCCGCTCGCCGGGAGAGCGGTCGACGAAATCCGGGGGGAATTCATGTATTCATCGGTAACGGATATCTGCACCGAGGACGAGCTCGACGCGATGCTTCTGCACATCGAATCGCATGCGCCGCAATCTTGTTCGCCACACTGGACACCGGGGTGGCGGGGCGAGAGCGAGGTGGCGTTGCTGGATGCGATCTTCTCGGCGCGCGCTCCCTACGGCGGCCCTTCGAGCGGGGTCCGTGCGGTGGTCCAGCGATGGCGATCGCATCGCGGCGATAACCGACTCGACGACTTGACAACCCTCGCCGAACTGACCAACAGCCCGGATCTACTCGTCGAGATTCTTTCCAACCGTCAACTGGTTCCGGGAAACAGTCGAACCAAGGGTGCTGCCGCTGCCGTGGCCGCTCGGACGTTGATCTCGGTGGGCCTGAGTCGTTCGAGCGACTTCGTGCAGCACACCGAGCACCAATTCGAGGCGTTCTGCGCAATTCCCGGGCTCGGCGAGACCACCTGGGAGTGCATGCTCATGCATCTGGGAGTGCGCACCGACAAGGCGACCGAACATCTGAACTCGTTCGTCGCCGACGCGCTCGAACCGCTCCACCAGAACCTGTCCGTCGGCATTGCCGAGGATCGCGCGTCCGTGATCCTTGCAACGACCGCGGACGCACTGAGCACCGAACTCGCCTCACTCGAGCACGCAATCTGGCGATATCAACACAAGTTACGCAGGCCGAAGAAGCGTCACTCCGAGGCGGCACTTCGACCGACGGGCTGACTTCGCGAGATCATCGCCTCCACACCGTCGAGAATGCACTCCAACCCGAACCGGTAGGCGTGCACGGGGTCGCTGGCGGCGTCGTACGACGTCGCCGCGGCCGTCCCGACCCGAGACGACACCGGAAAGCGCTCGCGGTCCATCACCCGTTCGAGGATCGGCGCGGTAGCCGCCCACCACTGGGCGTCGGACATGCCCGACTGCTCCTTGACACGGGTCACGCCGGCCAGGGCTCGCGCGGTACCGGAGACGTGAGTGAGAACCAGAGTGAGAACGGAGTCGATCTCGACGTCGCCCAGGCCGATGCCTTCGAGAGGGCGCAACTCGGCCTCGTACTTGTCGTTGGTGTGCGGACCGAGCACGGGCCGTGCCCCCTCCGCCTCGAGAAGCCACGAATGTTGTTGATACAGAGACCAATTGCGCTCGGCAACGAAGCGCATCGCTGGACGCCATCCGCCGGCGACGGAGGCCGGCTCGTCGACGTGCGAGTAGAGACCCGCAAGCGCTCGATCGATCATCAGATCGGCCAGCTCTTCCCGGCCCGGCACATGTGTGTACAGCGACATCGCGCCGACACCGAGATGCTGTGCCACGTTCCGCATCGACACCGACTCCAGACCGGTCGCATCGGCCAGTTCGATGGCGGCATCGACGATCGCATCCACGCTCAGTCCGGTCCGACTCGGCTTGGCACCGACTCGCCACAGAAGCCCGAGTATCCGGGCCGGGTCGAAGGGGACGTCCTTTTTCGATGCCACTCGGCGAGTGTAGCGACACCGTACGGTGTACACCGCATGACGTGGGCACACAGTCGAGCAGACCGCGGCACTGACAACAACCATCCGGGTTGTAGACTTCACCGGCACGCGCGAGTGGCGGAATTGGCAGACGCGCTGGATTTAGGTTCCAGTGTCTCAGGACGTGGGGGTTCAAGTCCCCCCTCGCGCACCACGGTCGTTCGGCCCGGCTTTTCTCGAGACTTCTGCAGGTTCCGACGTGAGAAGGTGGTTCGAATGCCCGAGGAATCGAACGACACGATCTTCGCCGAGATCGCAGACGAGAGACGTTCTCTCGCAAGAACTCTCGAGACTCTCACCCCCGAACAATGGGACGCCCCATCACTGTGCGAGGCCTGGACCGTCCGAGACGTCGCCGCCCATCTGGTGGTGCCACTGATCGTCCCGCTCTGGCAGTTCGGACTCGTCATGGTGCGCACCCGAGGCAACTTCGACCGAGCCAATCAACTGATGACCACGCGCGTTCGTCGCGAGCACGAGGACGAATTGCCCGCCTTGCTCACCGCCCACGCCGACAAGAAATTCACCCCGCCTGGCCACGGTCCGCTGGCCCCCTTGTCCGACGTCATCGTGCACGGATTGGACCTGTGCACGCCGCTGGGAATCGAACACCACGTCCCCGACCACCGCATGATCACGATGCTCGACTTCCTGGTGCCCGCGAGCGGTGCCGCACCGTTCAAAGGCCCCGAGCTTCGACTGCAGTGGCGCGCGACCGATCTCGACTGGAGCCGCGGCGAGGGCCCGGTCATCGAAGGATCGGCCGGCACCCTGGCACTGGTTCTGACCGGACGCAGCAGCGCCCTGGCGGACGTGACCGGGCCCGGTGCCGAGCAACTCGCCCAGGCACGGGCCAACCGTCGTCGGGCGTGAGCCGAACTCGAACCGTCCATGGTGAGAATCACCGCCGGGCCGCAGCACGCGACTACCTGCAGTAGTAGTACCTCCGGTACCGTCGAGGGGTGACTTCATCCCGCCCGAACCGTCGGCCAGCACTGATCGCGCTGGTCATCGTGTCCGCGGCGGTGTGTCTGGGCCTCGGCTGGTGGCAGTGGGAGCGCTTCGAGGCAGTGGGCGGAAACGGCCAAAACCTCGGATATGCCTTTCAATGGCCTCTGTTCGCAGTGTTCGTGATCTACGCCTACCGCAAGTTCGTCCGCCTCGAAGACGAGGACCCGGACGAGGCGGCAGCAGCGCGACCCGACGGACCCACAGAGGTGCCCCTCGACCTGCTCCCCCAGCGCAGCGCGCCTGCGGCGGACGCCCGAGACCTCGACGATCCCGAGGCTCGGCAACTACTCGAATACAACAGCTACCTCGCGGAGCTGAACGAATCCCGCGGGACCGACAGGAGCACCACGTGAGTTCGGCACCGGAGAAGACGCAGGCGTCTGCGAACAAGACACAGAAGATCGCGTCCGCGTTGCTGCGCTACCGCGTTCTGGCGTACGCCACGGGAATCTGGCTGCTCGTTCTCGTGACCGAGATGGTCGCCAAGTACATATTCAAGGTCGAGAACGTGCCCAATTGGATTGCCGTCGTGCACGGTTGGGTCTACCTCGTGTATCTCGTGCTGACCGTCGATCTGGCGATCAAGGTACGGTGGCCTGCTGCCCGCACGATCGGCACACTGCTCGCCGGGACCATCCCGTTCCTGTCGTTCTACGTCGAGCACAAGCGCACCAAGCAGGTCAAAGCCGATTTCGGCGTCTGACCTCAGCAGTTGATCGGCTGTGCGTTCTCCGGATCCAGTGCGTTCTGCACCAGCCGCTGAGCAAGCGGATCGTACGAGATTCCGGTGTGCTCGACGGTGTTGGCCGGGCACACGTCCTGCAACACCACATTCGTGTTTCCTGCGCCGCTGAGCAGCGAGGCAGTGTACGGAACGACGATCTGGTCGTAACGGGTGACGATCGTCGTGTATTCGATGCCCGAGACGGTGTCGCTGCCCTCGTTCAGTCGCTCGAGCACGTCGTCCTGCACCGGCGGGCCCGCCGTCGGGTAGTTCGGCGGAGACAAAGCCACGATGCGCGCCACCGTTCGGTCTCCATCGAGGAAGCGGGCGTAGTAGCGCGGCACCGTGCCACCCTTCGAGTGGCCGACGATCGACACCTTCTGCGCACCTGTTGCCTCGAGCACGGAATCGACGAACGTCGACAGTTCCGCGGCACTCTCCGGGATGGGCTCGAGCGCACCGAACGCCCGAACCGGGCCGGTGTTGCCGTAGTCGATCGCGAACACGCAGTATCCGGCTTCGGCCAGCTTCGGCGACAGCGATGCCCAGTTGTCGTAGGAGTTCTCCAGGAAGCCGTGCACCAGCACCACCGGCTCCGGGTGTTGCGCGCTCGGAACACACGAGAAGTCGTTCGAGCCCGGAGGAGTCACGCCCGGGTGCGCGATCGAGTAGGCGAACGCCTCGGCGAAGGAGCCCGCGGCCGGTGCCGCGGAGGCCGGGGCAACTGCCAGGCACAGCGCAGCGGCGGCGAACACAACCGACGTCCGCGTCAGAACGGTTCGCATCGCCACGAGCTACCGCCCCGTCAGTTCTTCGAGCGCCGGAACGAGCTTTCGCAGTGCGTTACCGCGATGTGAGGCGGCGTCCTTCTCGTCCGGGCTCAGTTGCGCGGCACTGCGGCCGTCGCCCTCGGGCACGAAAATGGGGTCGTAGCCGAAGCCGTTCTCCCCCACCGGCTCTCGGCCCACTACTCCGCGCCATTCACCGCGAACCACGGTCTCGGTGCCGCCGGGAATCACCAGCGCACACGCCGAGACGAATGCGGCTCCGCGACGCTCGTCGGGGGTGTCACTCAACTGCGCCAGAACCAGTGCGATGTTGGCCTCGTCCTGCCCGTGTGTACCGGACCAGCGAGCCGAGAGCACCCCTGGCATCGCGTTCAGGGCATCGATTTCTATTCCGGAATCGTCTGCCACACAAGGTAATCCGGTGGCCGCAGCTCCGTCACGCGCCTTGGCGAGTGCATTCTCCTCGAAAGTCGCTCCGGTCTCGGGTGCCTCCGGGAACGGCGGCACCTCGTCGAGGCCGACCAGCTCGATCCCGGCCACTCCGGCGGCGTCGAGCACCCGCCGGAGTTCACGCAACTTCTTCGCGTTCCGGCTCGCTACCAGCAGCTCGGTGTCAGCCACCGAACTTCTTCTTCGATTCCGCGGCCGCAGGCTCG
>NZ_NOZF01000186.1:0-108152 GCF_002258565.1 Rhodococcus sp. 05-2254-6 | reverse complement strand
GCTGGACGGTTCCGCCCACCGAGATCCCGGCGATGTACGTCGACGCCGAGGCCATCCTCGGCCGTTGCCGCCCCCGGCGTCGACGGTCAGTACGCCGTCACGTGGACCGGGCCCATCGCCACGGTCAGCGTCAAGCGCAGTGAGATCGCAGCCGGCTATGCGTGCCCCACCGTCTACCCCACCGGCACCGCTCCCGTGTTCGACGCGACAGACGCCGTCTACACCGTCGATCGTTACCTGGGGCGTGGTGGTGGTCGGGGCTGCCGTGGTCGGAGTTGCCGCCTGTGAGTCGTCGCTCGGTGCCTCGGTGGTGGTGCTCGTCGCTCCCGACTGCTCGGATGGCAGTCCGACTGCGGAATCGCAGGCTCCGACCAGAGCGAGCGTTGCGATCAGCGGCAGCGCGCTTCGGACGACCCTGGTCCGCCGCGGTGATGCCGCACTGTTCTTCACGTCGTTTCTCCCCCGTTGCTTTCGAGCGGACCTGACATCTCCCGGACCTTTTCCCCGGCATCGTCCACCGACTACGCTAACGGACTGTGGAACCCGTCTACCGATCAGTCATCGGCATCGCTCGTGCAGTGTTCGCGTTCGAGGGCCTGAAATTCGATGTCGAGGGCGAGGAACACATCCCTGCCACCGGCGGAGCCGTCATCGCCGTCAACCACACCGGATACATGGACTTCACCTACGCCGGGCTGCCGCCGCGACGGGTCAAGCGCTACATCCGGTTCATGGCGAAGAAGGAAGTCTTCGACAACAAGATCTCCGGCCCGATCATGCGCTCGCTACGGCACATCCCTGTCGACCGTGGAGCCGGTGCCGAGTCCTACAAGGCGGCCGTGGAGAGCTTGCGCAACGGCGAGCTCGTGGGCGTGTATCCCGAGGCGACCATCAGCCGCAGCTTCGAGATCAAGGAATTCAAGTCCGGCGCAGCACGCATGGCCATCGAGGCAGGCGTGCCGATCATCCCGACGGTGATCTGGGGCGCGCAGCGTGTGTGGACCAAGGGATACCCGAAGCGGTTGGGCCGCACCAATACTCCTATCTCGATCGCTGTCGGTGAGCCGCTGCCTCCGGTCGGTCCGCCGAACGAACTGACCGAGAAACTGCGTACGGTGATGCAGAAGATGCTGCTGGAACTGCAGGAGAACTACCACCACGAGCCGGGCGCGTACTGGGTTCCGGCACGATTGGGCGGCAGCGCACCGACTCTCGAAGAAGCGGACAAGCTCGACGCCCAAGACCTCGCTGCCCGTGCCGCGAAGCGGGCCGAGTAGAACTGTGCGATGAACCTCCGCGGTGAACGGGTCGTGTTGCGGCCCGTCACCACCGAGGACGTGCCGGAGCTCCGCCGAATACTGCACACCCCCGAGGTGTACGCGCGGTGGGGCGACGAGGACGCCGACGAGAACTGGCCGTTCGACAACCCCGAAGAGCATCGATTGGTCGTCGAAATCGACCGCGCAACAGTGGGATTGATCCAGTACGGCGAAGAGACCGATCCGATGTACCGGCATGCGTCGATCGACATCTTCTTGGACCCGGCTGTACACGGTCGCGGGGTCGGAAAGGACGCCGTGGGCACGCTGGTGCGATACCTGACAGTCGACCTCGGACATCATCGGTTGGTGATAGATCCGGCCGCCGACAACGCGGTAGCGATTGCCTGTTACAGCGCAGTCGGATTCGAGCCCGTCGGGATCATGCGCAAGTACGAGAAGGGCCCGACCGGCTGGCACGACAGCCTGCTGATGGATCTGATCGTCGAGTAGCTATCGATCTTCTCTCGGCAGTGTCAGGCGGAATCTCGCGCCCGTAGGCCCTGCGGCACAGACGAGTTCGCCTCCGTGCGCTCGCGCCAACGTCCGCGCGATCGACAACCCGAGCCCGACGCCACCGGAGGAACGGTCGCGCGCGGAGTTGAGTCGAACGAGCCGCTCGAAGATGCGCTCACGGTCCGCCTCGTCGACCCCGGGACCGTCGTCGTCGACGGTGACGAACGCCTGTGAGTCGGCCCCTGTCTGCACTCGGATTCTCCCGCCGGGCGGAGTGAACCGAGCGGCGTTGTCGAGGACGTTCGACAAAATTTGCTCGACGCGGCCCACGTCCACCCTGACCGGCACCGGTTGCGATCCGTCCACCTCGAACCGGACCTGCGGGGACAGCAGAGCCGCGCGCTCGACGGTGCGTCGAACCACGTCGGTGAGGTCCACGTCGGTCAGCTCCAACTCCGAAGTATTCTCTGCGCGAACGGAATCGAGCATATCTCCCACCAGGCGCGACGCCCGCGCGGATTCGCCGACCAACAGCTCGCTCCACCTACCGACCCGATCGGGGCGGTGCTCGGCGTCGCGCTGCAACGACTGAGCCAGCGCCGAGATCCCGGCTACCGGCGTACGCAATTCGTGTGCCGCGTCGGCCAGGAATCGGCGCATGTCTTCCTCTGCTCGACGCGCCGCCTGCGCCGCGGCAGCCTCCTTGCGCTCGGCGTCCTCGAGGGCGTCGAGCATCTCGTCGACGGCCGATGCTGTGCGCCCCAGATCGGTGTTCGGCTTCGATGGAAGCAGGCGACGTCCCCTGTCGCCGTTGGTGATTCGGCGTGCGACCGACGTCATCGAGTCCAGCGGTGACAACGCGCGCCTCACCGCGTAGATCAGCGCGGCGGCGGCCAGCAGCAGAGTGACGGCACCGGCACCCACCATCAGAATGCGCAATTGTTGGCGGACATCGGCGATCGCGGTGGTGTCGCCGAGGAGTGACAGTGTCGATCCGTCGGGTAGGGGCTTCGTGATCTCCAGCGAATCGGAACGTGGGGCAGGCGGATTGGGCGGTCCCGGGGGAGTGGGCGCATTCGACGGGCCGGACGGAGGGTTGGGTGCCGCGGGCCGATCGCCCTGCGCGGGAGGCTCGCCACCGGGCACACCGTAGACCGTTCCGTCGGCGGTGGTGATCCGAACTCGGATAGCGTCACCCTGCAGGGCTTGCACCAAGTCCTGCGCGCTGACCCCGCTGTCGACCAGTTCGACCGCTCGGTCGGCCCGATCGCTCAAGCGAGCATCGAGATCGCGTCGAAGCTGCTGGCCCAGAACCACATCCACCGATGCGCCGACCACAAGTAGCAGCACCGCGAACAGGACGACAACGGTGGCGACCACTCGCGTACGCAACGAGGGCGTGGGTGTGCGGTTCACTGCGGTGCCCGCAGGGCGTATCCGAGGCCACGGACAGTGTGGATCAACCGCGGACCGTGCGCTTCCATCTTGCGACGCAAGGCACTGATGTGCACTTCCACCAGATTGCCGTCGTACGCGCCGTAACCCCAGACCGACTCGAGGATGGACGTTTTCGAGACAGTGCGACCGCGCTGCACGACGAGGAAGGTTGCCAATCGGAGTTCGGTCGCCGTCAGGTCGAGGACGTGGCCGGCGCGGGTGACCACCCCCGCGGATTCGTCCACGAGTAGATCGCCCACTTGGATTGCGTCCGACGACCTGCCGCGTCTACGCAGCACCGATCGCGCTCGGGCAACCACCTCGTCGAGTTGAAACGGCTTGACCACGTAGTCGTCGGCACCGTCGCTCAAACCGCGCAGTCGGTCCTGGAGCTGGTCCTTCGCGGTGACCATGATGATCCCCGCGTCACTGCTCTGACGGACGACGTCGATGAGCGCGAACCCGTCCCGCGCACCGGGCAGCATGACGTCGAGGATCACCACGTCAGGGCGGAAGCCTGCCATCGTGGTTTCGAAGCCGTCGCCGTCGGGCAAGGACGCGGCGGTGAATCCCGCGTCCTCGAATGCGGCCACCAGCGCTTCTCGGATGGGCAGCGAGTCCTCCACCACCATCACCCGGGGAGCGGAACTGTATGTCATTCCTCGATTGTCACTCACCAGCTGAAGTGATCCTGAAGATGCGCCCAGCTTCAGGGTGACTTCAGCTAGCGGCGGCAGGGTCGGTGACAGAACGAATCGAACGAGACAGTGCGAACAAGGAGTGAACGTGAACGATCAGACCCAGCCGATCCCCGCCGCCTCGAACCCGGCCGAGCCCGCTGCTCCCCAGCAGAACAAGCCGAAGCGATCGAAGGGCCGTGTGCCACTGGTGGCAACAGCGGCGGCGGGACTCGCAGTAGGGGCGCTTGTCGCGTCGGCAGTATTTGCTGCCACCGGGCCGGACGTCTCGCCCGGAGTGTCCACGGTCGCGTCGTCGTCGACGCTCGGGGAGCGGACCGACGGCGGTGGCGGGTCGGATGCACCTGCGGTGCCGGCCGCTCCGGACTCCGGCGACGGATCGACGGCTCCCACCCCGTCCGATGATGCGACGCCGCCTGCTCCGGGTAACGGCGAAACCCCGCCTGCTCCGCCCGCGGGTGGTCCGGGCAAGGGTGGACCGGGAGAGGGTGGCCCAGGTCCGAGTGGGCCGGGTAAGGGTGGACCGGGTGCCCTGTGCGCACCGGAAGACGGTGCGACGCCGCCCGCTCCGGCTGACGGTGCGACGCCGCCTGCTCCGGCTGATGGTGCGACGCCGCCTGCGCCGCCGACTCCGGGTACTGAGGGAGACGGCGCGACTGCGCCTGCACCCCCGGCTCCGGCAGATGGCGCTACTCCTCCCGCACCACCTGTCGCTCCTTCTGGTTCCTGATCCAACCTTCTCCAGCCCCGCACCGGTGTTCTCGGTGCGGGGCTGGAGTGGTCTTTGGGCGGGTTCAGGCGATGTGGGGGCCGGCTCGGGCGTGGGATGGTCGGGGTTGTCGGTAGGGGTCGACGGTTGCGGGCGGTACGAACCAGGGGTGGTTGTCGGTGCCGATGAACACTTCCCAGTCACTGTGGTGGATCAGTCGGTGGTGGAACCCGCAGAGTAGGACGAGGTTGTTCATGTCGGTGGGGCCGCCGTCGCCCCAGTGCCAGATGTGGTGTCCTTCGGTCCAGGCGGCAGGTTTTCCGCAGCCGGGGAACGCGCAGCCGTGATCGCGGGCGGTGAGGGCTCTGCGTTGTTTGGCGGTGACGGTGCGGGCGGTGCGGGCGAGGTTCAACGGGTTGCCGTTCTCGTCCATCACGATCGCGGTCAGGACACAATCACACGCCAACTGGCGGGAGGTGTTGCGCGAGAGCGGCCCCATCCATGGCAGCCACCCGACCGAAGCGCCGTCGCCGAACAAGTCTCGATACGCGCCACGATCAGCAGCTCCGCCTTCACCGTGATCGCCACTGCCACTGCCACTGCCGTTTTCGTTGTCCGGTTCGGTTTCTGCGTCGGTGTCTACGGGGTTGCCGGTAATGATGTCGACGAGATCGACTGTGTCGGTCTCGGATTCGGCTGCTGCGCGTGAGGTTTCGTCGTCGGTGATGTCGTCTTCGCCTCCGCAGGTCTGGAGGTCGGTGAGGTCCTGCAACCGGATGTGCAGGTTCAGGTGGGGGCGTTCTCCGCCTTCGATGGGGCGATCACTGGAGGCGAGGTATTGGTCGAGGATGTGTCCGAAGGCGTCGGCTCTGCGCTTGGCGGGGCTGCGCTGGTCTTGGGTGCCGTCGGCGGCGGGGTGGGGTTCGGTCAGCGGGGAGAGTGCGGTCAGCAGCTTTTCGCCGGTGATCGCGTCGAAGTCTCCTTTGAGTACCAGCCGCCCGTTCAATGTCTTGGAGGCGAAGAGTTCGTTGCGGTCGGTGTTCTCGGCGGGTGGTTTCTTGGTGCCGAAGCTGTCTTCGAGTCTGGTGATCGCTGCTCGAATGCGGCCGGTGCGTGCGTCGGGTCCTGTCGCAGCTTTGATCAAGGCGGCGCGCGCGGCATCGCGACCCTTTTGCGGCAGGTGTTCCGGTGGGGTTTCGGCGAAGGCAAGGATCAGGGCAGCGTGGTCGATGGTCATCACGCCGGTGTTCACGGCGTCGGCGATGTCGGGAAACGCAGACATGCCGCGGGCGAGGGCGACGATCTTGGTGGCCTTGGACGGTGAGAGCAGGGTGGTGGAGGTCAGCCATCCGGCGGGTCCGGGGAAGCCGAGTTTCTCCCGGCTCACGCGGGTGTCGATCTCGGCGACGAGAGCGATCCGCCGGGCTTCGAGCAACTGGATTTGATGGGAGACCGCGGCGGCGTCGGCGAGCAGTTCGCTCTCGCTCAGTTGCCAGATCTCCGTGGTCATGGAAGCCAGTGTATCGAACGCGCGTTCGACTGGAAACCATAGTGCAATCGAAAACTATTGTCCTGCTTAACTATTCGCTATCCAGAACCTGTCGGTGGCGTGTGCTAGGCGTTGGTAAAACCTGACGTCAGGTGATGCGCTCAGTCAGCTTCTCTGGCAACGGTTTCCAGTTCATCTCGGTAGGCGGCCCACCATGCTGCGTCGCCGTCGGTCATGTTTTCGTTCCCCAGTCGCAGCCCGACGGAATCGTCGATGAGCTCGCGCACGATGTCTGCGTGTCCGGCATGTCGATTCGTTTCGATGCACACATGCACCAGTACGCGGTGCAACGTGACTTCCTGCTTCTCGGCGGGCCAGTGCAGGACGCGTCCGACGGTGTCGAGGTCGTTCGATTCGATGGTCTTGTCGGCGTGCAACCAAGCCTCGCGGTACAGGTCGACGATGAACTCGGAGGATTCGTCGGCGGCTGCCCACATGTCGGAGTTCGATCGCGCCGCAGCTGATTTCTCCAGCTCGGTGAATCGGGCCGGGAATTCGCGGCCGAAGGTGAGGCCGAAGTAGCCGTATTCGACGATCGCCAGGTGCTTGATCAGCCCCAGGAGGTTCGTCCCCGTCGGCGTCATCGGCCGTCGTTTCTGGTACTCGGTGAGGCCGTCGAGCTTCCACAGCATGTTCTCGCGGGCGATCCGCAGGTACTGGTGCAGGTCGTCTTTCATGCTGGTCGGCTCGGTCATGCTCGTCAGCTCACCGACGCGTGCCAGACCAGAGCAGCGGCCAGCGCGCCGAGTCCGTTCAACGACCAGTGCAGGGCGATGGGGGCGATCAAACTTCCGCTGCGGCTGCGCAGCCACGTGAACACCACACCCGCCGCCGCAGTCGCCACGACGGCCAACGCGATACCGACGATCTGCCCGAACAGCCCGCCACCGAGAAATCCGCTCAGCCCCACGTTGCCCGCCGTCAGCCCCAGCGACGACGCGATGTGCCACAGACCGAACAGCAGGGATCCTGCAGCGAACACGCCTCGAGCTCCGTAGATGCGCCCCAGCGTGCCGTGCAGCACCCCGCGGAATGCGAGTTCCTCCGGGATGACGGTCTGCAGCGGAATGACGATCATCGATGCGACGATGGCTGCAGAAACGGTTGCGTATCGGTCGGCCATGAAGAACGGCCGAGTCAGCGGCAGCAACGCACCGATCGCGACGACGGTCAGGACGACCCCGACGGCTCCGAGTGCGTACAGAGATCCGGTCTTCCATTGCTTGGGAGAGAGTCCCAGTTCGGCCCACCCCAGACCGCGCCGGTTCGCCAGGACTACCAGCAGAACCGCGGCGATCGGAACCGTCGCGATGCTGGCCCACACCGTGGTGAAGTGCGCGATGAGGTTGGTGCCCACGAGTACGAGGACGACGATGGCGACGTCGAGGTAAGCGTGGAAGGCGCGTCGGGGTGCCACGCTCCCGGCCGGATTCACAGCAAGCATTGGATCGAGTGTACTGGCGTCAGCTGTGAGCGCCCGGTGAATCGAGGCTTCGGTCGAGGCCTTTGCGGTCGTAGATGCGGGTGAACACCACACCGAACACGAGCCCGATGAGCAGTCCGAGAGACGTCATGCCCACCGAGTGCAGCAGCCCTGCGTCGAGTGAGGCGTTGAAGTACAGGATCGAGCGGGTGCCGAGGAAAATCTGGTGCATCGGCTCGAACTGCGCGAGCCAGGTGAAGAGCCGCGGGCTGGCTTCGAGGGGAATGGTGCCACCCGAGGACGGCAACGCCAGGATGATGAACACGATCAAATTGATCAGCAGTCCTGCGGTGCCGAACGCGGACATCACCGCCAATGCCGTGATGCCGACCGCGGTGATCGCGAACGCGCCGTACATCCACAGGGTCCAGGCGTGGGTGATCGGCATACCGAGCAGATGACTGATCAGCAGATACAGGGCAGACACCAGCATGGCCAGTACGACCATGACGAGCCACTTCACGAGCAGCGTCTGGAAGCGGTTGATCAGGGTCGGTCCCCGATGGATGTACTTGGGACCGATCTCTGTGGGCGTGAATCCGAGTAGGCCGTCGACGAGTGCGCTGACGATGGTCGCACCGGTGAAGCCCGCAAGGACGAGCAAGAGCGCGTAGTAGAAGGCGGACAGGCCACCGCCGGTGCCGTCGGGCAGAGGATCGTATTGTGCAACGATCACATCGATCGGCTGCGCGAGGGTGAGAGCACTTGCACCGGCGAGCTGAGTCTCGCCGAGCTGTTGGCGTACCTGTTCGGTGATCTGCTGTCCCACAGTTTCATTGACCGACTCGAACGCCGGTGTCGCCACTCCGGTCACGAGTGACATTCCGAAACTGCCGGCACGTGGGTTGGTGTAGACCGTGATGATCGGCTTCTCGACGTCCCCGGGAATCACGCTCGCCTGGGCGAGGATTCCCATTCTCTTGGTGAAATCGCTGGGGATGACGATGGAACCGTAGGCCTCGGCCGTCGACAGCAGTGATTGAGCTTGCGCCGGACCGACTTCCCGGAAGTCAACCTTCTCCGAATCGACGTTCTGCAGCAGACCCTCGACGATGTCGTTGCCGATGTTGCGCTGCTCGCCCGCGAGGGTGTCGCCCTCGTCCTGGTTCACGATCGCGATGGGGAGGTCGTGCAGATTGCCCCTGGGGTCGAGCACGCCGCCCAGGTACAGCGCGGCGAGGAACGACATCAGTGCCGACACCACCAGAATGGGCGCGAGCCAGAAACGCGGCGAACGAAGGACGTCGGCCATCGACCGAGGAGTTCTGTCGGAGGTCACCGGATCAGTGTCGCAACTTCGGCTCCCATGTGCGCGTTTATTCGTAGCAGGCTACGAGTAAACGCGCACATACGGCGCAGCCGCTCCTAGGCGTTGGCCCGACGCGGCAGCTTCCACTCCGGACGCACCCAGTGGCAGGTGTATCCCTCGGGGTACTTCTGCAGGTAGTCCTGGTGCTCGGGCTCGGCCTCCCAGAAATCGCCGGCCGGGGTCACCTCGGTGACGACCTTGCCGGGCCACAGTCCCGACGCGTCGACGTCGGCGATGGTGTCCTCGGCGACGCGCTTCTGCTCGTCGTTCAGGTAGAAGATCGCCGAGCGGTAGCTGGCTCCGATGTCGTTGCCCTGACGGTTCTTGGTGGTGGGGTCGTGGATCTGGAAGAAGAACTCCAGCAGGTCCCGGTATGTCGTCTGGGTGGGGTCGTAGACGACCTCGAGGCCCTCGGCGTGATTGCCGTGGTTGCGGTACGTGGCGTTGGGGACCTCGCCGCCGGTGTAGCCGACGCGGGTCGAGATCACTCCCGGGAGCTTGCGGACGAGCTCTTCGGCTCCCCAGAAGCATCCTCCGGCGAGAATGGCGGTTTCGGTGGCTGCAGACATCGTTGCTCTCCTAGTTCTTTATCGGTCGATACGTGGGGTTCAACGAACGAGGCGGCGTCATAATTCCGAGTCGTGGGTGCGTTCGCCGACCTCGAGAACCAGCTTGCCGGTGTTCGCCCCGTCGAACAGCAGGTTCAGGGTCGACCCGAAGGCGGGGACTCCGCCGATCTCGATCTGCTCGCGTGCGGTCATCTTGCCGCTGGTGAGCAGTTCGGACAGGGCCTCGATGCCCTCCTGGTAGCGATCGAGGTAGTCGAAGATGATGAACCCCGTCATCGATGCCCGATTGATCAGTAGCGACAGGTAGTGCGCCGGGCCGGGCTGCGGGTCCGTCGCGTTGTAGCCGGAGATCGCTCCGCACAACACCACTCGCGCTCCCTTGCGCAGTCGGGAGAGGGCCGCGTCGAGGATTTCGCCGCCGACGTTGTCGAAATACACGTCGATGCCCTTCGGTGCAGCCGCCTTCAGGCCCTTGTACACCGACTCGTTCTTGTAGTCGATCGCCGCGTCGAAGCCCAGTTCTTCGGTGAGCCACGCGCACTTCTCGGGTCCACCGGCAATGCCGATCACAGTGGCTCCCTTGGCTTTCGCGATCTGTCCCGCGATACTGCCCACGGCACCGGCGGCTCCGGAGATCACCACGGTATCGCCTTCGGTGAGCTTGCCGACGTCCATCAGACCGAAATAGGCCGTGAGCCCGGGAAATCCGAGTGCTCCGAGCCAGGTGGGAGCAGGCGCGATGGATTCGTCGACCTTCTGTACCCCCGTGCCGTCCGACAGTGCATGCTCGGTGACGCCGAACGAACCCGAAACGATCTCTCCGACTGCATAATCGGGATGGTGGGATTCCAGCACCCGGCCCACGGCGTGCGCTCGCATCACCTCGCCGATGCCGACGGGCGGCACGTACGAGCGCGCATCGTTGAGCCAGCCGCGCATGGCCGGGTCGAGAGAGACGTAGTCGACGGTGACGACGAATTCGCCGTCGCCAGGAGTGGGAATCGGTTCCTCGGTGAGGTTCCACGTCGATTCGTCGGGTCGTCCCACCGGGCGCTGGGCCAGCCGGATCTGACGGTTCACAGATGTCATCTACCGTTCCTTCCACATCGAAGACGTGCATGTCGAAAACAGGGTGCTTCGACACTAGGGCAGAATGACGTCACGATGACCAACGCGCCGAACACCACCCGCCTCGCCCCCCGACTCGTCGCAAGCGACGTCGACGGCACCCTGCTCGACCAGCATGAACGTGTCACCGAGCGCACCAAGCGCGCCGTCTCGGCCGTCGTGGCCGACGGAGTTCCGTTCGTGCTGTCCACCGGCCGGCCGCCGCGGTGGATCCACCCCGTCGTCGATCAGCTGGGATACGCGCCGATGTCGGTGTGCGCCAACGGTGCGGTGATCTACGACGCCGCCAACGATCGCGTGCTCAGCGCCGAGACGCTGTCGGTCGAGACGCTGCAGTGGTTGGCCGACGTCGCGTATCGCGCGCTGCCCGGCTGCGGACTTGCCGCCGAGCGAGTGGGCCGGACGGCGCACGACTCGGCCACACCGCAGTTCGTCAGCTCCCCGGGATACGAGCACGCCTGGCTGAACCCGGACAACGTCGAGATGACCGAGGACGACGTGGTCGACGTTCCGGCCGTCAAGCTGCTGATCCGGTTGTCCGGCTCCACCAGCGGACACATGGCCGACATCCTGTCCCCGCTGATCTCCGGTCGAGCCGACCTGACGTTCTCCACCGACAACGGACTCATCGAGCTGTCGGCACCGGGCATCACCAAGGCATCGGGCTTGGCCAAGGTCGCCGAGACGCTGTCGGTGGACGTCAAGGACATCGTGGCCTTCGGCGATATGCCCAACGACGTGCCGATGCTGTCGATGGTGGGACTGGGCGTGGCGATGGGCAACGCGCATCCCGCTGCCGTCGCGGCGGCGAACGAGGTGACCGTCACCAACGCAGAAGACGGAGTGGCACAGGTTCTCGAACGCTGGTGGTGACCCTCGGGTCTCCCGGCATATCCGAACACGACGAGGGCCGAGTCACCGTGGTGACTCGGCCCTGGTCGACTGTCGGAACTCAGCCCGCGGGTGCGGGCTCCGGTGCGGGAGCAGGCTCAGCCGCAGGAGCCGGTTCCACCGGCGCCGCGACGGGGTTCTGCATCTCCGCGTTGTAGGTGTCGTTGTACGTCTTGATCACGGTGGTGACGATTCCGGTGAGCTCGTTGAAGATCAGCGAACCGTTCTCGAAGTCGGTACGGAAGCCCTCCGGCACCCGGAACTCGTCGGTGATCGGCAGGCCGAGGATGCCGTCTACGCCACCCTGCTGCACGTACTGCTGGAAGATCTTGCCGATGACGGCCACGGCCTGACCGGCCATGTTGGTGATGATCTCGCCGTTGGCGAACTGCGCCTTCTCGCGGCCGCCGCTCACCTGCACCAGGCCGCTCACCGGAACGCCGAGCGAGCCGGTTTCTCCGCCCGATTCCAACCACTTCTGTGCGACGGGACTGGTCGACGCCAGTCGCTGCAGCTCGGCGACCAGGGCCGGGATGTTCTCGCCCAGAGTGGAACTGGCGTCGGTGCCCGGGCGTGACGGTGCCGGGTCGGTCACCGCGGTGTCGGGTGCGGTATCGGGAGCGTCGGGCGATACCGGAGTGGCATCTCCGCCGCCGCCGAGGTTTGCCGCAGCGATGTCGCGGATTTCTCCGAGTCGTGCGTATCCGGCGTCACCGGGGCATTCGGTGTTGCCTACATCGCGGTGGCCGAAGATCACCGGCAGGTCGACACTCTGGCCGCGGCCGACAAACGTGAAATCCGTTCCCTCCGAGGTCATCGTGGTGGTGCCCTTCGGGTCGAGACCGGCCTTGCCGAGTCGCCATCCGAGGAACTTGCCGACCGAATCGATGGTCTCCTGCGAGGGATCCTCGTTGGAGTAGTCGCCCATCATGGCGATGCCCATCGTGTTCTCGTTGAACCCGCCCGAGTGTGCGCCCTGGACCGGCTTGTCCAAGCCGCCCGCGCGGCCCTCGAAGATCTGGCCGTACTTGTCGACGAGGACGTTGTAGCCGATGTCGCACCAACCGAGTGTCTGCGCGTGGTATGCGTAGATGGCGCGGACGATCTCGGCCGATTCGGACTTGGAGTAGTCGTTGCTGCCTGCGGTGTGGTGCACTGTGGCACCGCCGAGGAAGTCGTCGACAGTCGGTGTGGCGCAACGGATCGACTCGTCGGCACCCCACTGAGCGCGGGTGATGACCTTGGGGCCTGCGTCACCGGCGACGGGCGTGGCGATGTCGTTCAATGCCGAGTCGACCGGCGACGTGCCGGGGGTGATGAGTACGGCACTGATGTCATCGACCGCAGCAGCCAACTGATCCACCGTGCCTTCCGGCGCGGCTTCGGGCTGGGCGCGATCTGCTGCAGGTGCCTCGACTGCAGGTGCCGGTGCCGCGGGATCGACAGGTGCCGGATCCTGTTGACGCAGAGGCGTGCTCGACGACGCCGGGGTGTAGCCCAACGGCTGTTCGGCAGCAGCGGGCACCTCGGCCGGGGCGTCGGCAGCAGGCAGCTCGACGACCGGAACCTCGGGAACCGGTGCAGTTGCGAAGCTTTCGGGAGCTGCACTACTCGTCAGCGGCGTCAGCAGCACCTGCACTGCATTGGTCAGTCCGACGAAGATCGGTTCGGTGCCTTGCTTTTCCGCAGCGGGAACGGCGTCGCTCGCAGTGGTGTCCACCGGCGCGGTCTCGAGCCACGGGCCCCAGGATCCGTCCTCGAGTTGCCGGCGAACCTGAGCGGCTGCACCGTCGAGCTGCTCGGAGGTCAGGGCCACCATGCTGAAGGGAGTGTCCTGCTTGATTTCCTTGACGGCGGCACCGAGCGGCGGGCCGGTCGGATCGGCAGCTTCCGGATTCACGGGCAGGGGACTGACCGGCGCGGATGCATCGACCCGGGGAACGGGTGCCTGTGCTGTCGCGTTGCCCGGCGCGGGCGTGGTCAGGCCCGGGATGTCCGGGATTTCGATCGGCGGGATCACGATGGAATCCGGCAGCGGTAGGTACTTCAGATCGGAGAGCCGCAGATCCGGCAACGGCAGTCCGGTGAGTTCCTGCAACGGAATGACGATGTCCGGTGCGGAGCTCAGCGCGGTCTCGACGATCTTGGTCGGCACGGTGACCGGGGTTGTCTCGTTGGCCGGTCGAACTCCGGTTGTCGTGCTGTCGGTGAGGCCTGCGACCGCAAAGGGGGTTGCGACGGCCAGTAGTGCGACAGCACCGAGAACGATCGACGGCTTCGTTCGACGGTTCGGCAAGGCGGTACTCCCTGGTTGTTGGTAGGTACGCGTCGTAGGATCTCCAGCTACTGAACAACATGAATCACATCAGCAACATGAGTCCCATCAGACACAAGGCTAAACCTTAGCTTGACAGTTAGCCATCGGCGGGAAGTTCGAGTGGCGCGGCGCGTCGGGGCTTGCACTCCTGGGTCGTTCCGCAGGCTCCACTCCTGCCCACCTACGCTTTCGAGCTGTGACTGTGCACTTCATCGGAGCCGGACCGGGCGCTGCCGACCTGCTCACGCTGCGAGCGGTCGAGCTCCTGCGATCGAGCCCGGTCTGCGTCTACGCCGGCACCTACATCGACGACGCGATCCTCGAACACTGCTCTGCAGGCACCCGGCTGGTCGACACCGCGAAACTCGACCTCGATGCCATCACCGAAGAGTTGGTCGCTGCCCACGAGCGCGGCGAGGACGTCGCGCGCCTGTGCTCGGGCGACCCGTCCCTCTACTCCGCGTTGGCGGAGATGTCCGCTCGACTCGACGCTGCAGGCGTGCCCTGGGACGTCACCCCTGGTGTTCCTGCCTACGCGGCCGCAGCCGCCGCACTGGGCGTCGAGCTGACGGTTCCGGAGGTGACGCAGTCGGTGGTGCTCACCCGCGCACAGGCCCGCTCGACGGCGATGCCCGATACCGAGGCGCTGAAGAACTTCGCCGCCACCAGGGCAACGCTTGCGCTGCACCTGGCGATCACCCGCACTCGCATCATCGCCGACGAACTGATTGAGTTCTACGGTCCCGAGTGCCCCGCCACGGTCGTCTTCCATGCCAGCAAGCCGGACGAGCTGATCCTGCGCGGCACCCTGGCCGACATCGCAGATCAGGTCGAGGCCGCCGACCTACGACAGGCGGCGGTGATTCTGGTGGGGCCAGCCCTGGCTCGACGCGTCGTCACCGAATCCCACCTGTACGACGCGTGCCGGGACCGCTCGTGAGAATCCATCTGATCGGCATCGGCGGTGGACACCCGGATCAGGTGACCGTCCAGGCCGTCGAGAAACTGCGGGCCGTCGACGTGTTCATCGTCGCGGACAAGGGTGCCTCCGTCGGCGATCTCGCAACAGCCAGGCAGGAGATCCTCGAACGCCATCACGGCGGTAGCTACCGGGTGATCGAGGTGCCCGACCCGCCACGCGACCGATCGCCCCGGCAGTACGAGACCGCTGTCCTCGATTGGCACGACGCCCGCGCCCGCGCCTACGCCGATGTGCTCGACGGCCTCGCCGACAGCACCGTCGTCGGATTTCTCGTCTGGGGAGACCCCGCGCTGTACGACAGCACGATCCGCGTCGTCGAGCGACTGGCCGCGTTGCGCGGTGACATCGAGTTCGATGTCACACCCGGTATCTCCAGCGTGTCGATGCTGGCGGCGAGTCACCGCCTCGTGCTCAACCGCATCGGCGGGCCGATCGTCATCACCACCGGCCGCAACCTGGCAGGCGATGTCGCGGCCGGTCTCGACAACCTCGTGGTCATGCTCGACGGCAAGCTGGCCTGCAGCGCGCTGACCGGCGCAGGGTGGGGCATCCACTGGGGTGCCAACCTGGGGACGGCGGACGAGAAGCTGGTGTCGGGTCCGCTCGACGACGTGCTGGGCGAGATTCGCCGCGCCCGCGAGGAGGTCAAGTCCCGGCACGGCTGGGTGATGGATACCTACCTGCTTCGACGCCTGCCCGGTTGACATCCGACCGGCCGACCGACGCCTGGCGGGGCAGAGCGGTCACGATCGTCGGATACCCTGGTTGCCCGTGACTGCTGTAAGCCCCGAGACCACCTCTTCCGACGCCTCCGTGACCGGCCGATACGACCTCATCGTCGTCGGATCCGGGTTCTTCGGACTGACCGTGGCGGAGCGGGCGGCGTCCCAGTTGGGCAAGCGTGTCCTCGTGCTGGATCGGCGGCACCACCTGGGTGGCAACGCGTACTCCGAGGCCGAGCCCGAGACGGGTATCGAGATCCACAAGTACGGCGCGCATCTGTTCCACACCTCGAACAAGCGGGTCTGGGACTACGTCAACCAGTTCACCGACTTCACGAGCTACCAGCACCGTGTCTTCGCCCTGCACAAGGGCCAGTCGTATCAGTTCCCGATGGGCCTGGGCCTGATCTCGCAGTTCTTCGGCAAGTACTTCTCGCCTGCCGAGGCGCGGGCACTCATCGAAGAGCAGTCCGACGAGTTCGACTCGAAGGATGCGCAGAACTTCGAGGAGAAGGCGATCTCGTTGATCGGGCGCCCGCTGTACGAGGCGTTCATCAAGGACTACACCGCCAAGCAGTGGCAGACCGATCCGAAGAACCTGCCCGCGGGCAACATCACCCGATTGCCGGTGCGGTACACGTTCGACAACCGCTACTTCAACGACACCTACGAGGGACTGCCGGTCGACGGCTACACCGCGTGGCTCGAGAAGATGGCCGCCGACGAGAAGATCGAGGTCCGATTGAACACGGACTGGTTCGACGTCAAGGCCGAGCTCGTGGCCGAGAGCCCCGACGCTCCCATCGTCTACACCGGCCCACTGGACCGCTACTTCGACTATTCCGAGGGCGAACTGGGTTGGCGCACAATCGATTTCGAGACCGAGGTACTTCCGACGGGTGACTTCCAGGGCACCCCGGTGATGAACTACAACGACGGCGACGTGCCGTTCATCCGGATCCACGAGTTCCGTCACTTCCACCCCGAGCGCCAGTACCCGACCGACAAGACGGTCATCATGCGCGAGTTCTCCCGCTTCGCCAAGAGCGGCGACGAGCCGTACTACCCGATCAACACCCCCGACGATCGGCAGAAGCTCGAGGCCTACCGCGACCGCGCCAAGGCCGAAGCCGCCGCGAGCGGAGTGCTGTTCGGTGGCCGACTCGGCACCTACCAGTACCTGGACATGCACATGGCCATCGCGAGCGCGTTGAACATGTACGAGAACACCCTGGCTCCGCACTTCGAGACCGGTGCACCCCTGGCAGGCGACAAGTGACCGCCAAGCACCTCCTCGAGGACGGCATCGCCGACGCCGCGCCGGTTCTCGGCAAGTCACTGCTGCAGCGGGTGTTGCTGCCGCGCTCCGGTGAACCGCTCGACGTGCGCACGCTGTACCTCGAAGAGGCGCTCACCAACGCCAAACGGGCACACTCGCTCTCGCGGACCTCGGTCACGATCGGCTCCGAGTCCGAGGTGTCGTTCTGTACCTATTTCAACGCGTTCCCGGCGAGCTACTGGCGGCGCTACAGCGTCCTGAAGTCCGTGGTGCTGCGCGTCGAGGTCTCCGGACACTGCCGAATCGACGTCTACCGGTCCAAGGCCGATGCGTCGCGCATCCACGTCGAGGGCCGTGAAGCCGTGGACGGCGATGCGGCGCAAGAGTTTCTGATCGATCTCGGTCCGTTCGAGGACGGCGGCTGGATCTGGTTCGACATCACCTCCGATTCCGAGGTGGTTCTCGAGAGTGCGGGCTGGTACGCGCCGATCGAGGCTCCCGGTGAGGCCACCGTTGCCGTCGGTATCCCCACGTTCAACCGTCCGGCCGACGCAGTCAAAGCCCTTGTGGCCCTTGGCTCGGATCCGTTGGTGCTCGACGTGATCCAAGCCGTCATCATGCCGGATCAGGGCACCCGCAAGGCCAAGGACGAGCCAGGGTTCGACGAGGCGGCAGCAGCCCTCGGCGGCCGACTCGCCATCCACGATCAGGCCAACCTCGGCGGGTCCGGCGGATACAGCCGCATCATGTACGAGGCACTGAACAACACCTCGTGCCAACACATTCTGTTCATGGACGACGACATCGAGATCGAGCCCGACTCGATCCTGCGGGCGCTGGCGATGTCGCGATTCGCCAAGGTCCCCACGCTCGTCGGTGGCCAGATGCTCAACCTGCAGGCGCGCAGCCACCTGCACGTCATGGGCGAAGTGATCGATCGCGGCAACTTCATGTGGACCGGCGCACAGAACGTGGAGTACGACCACGACTTTTCCGAGGACCCGCTGCGCACCAGCAAACTGCTGCACCGCCGCATCGACGTCGACTACAACGGCTGGTGGATGTGCATGATCCCCCGCGTCGTCGCCGAGGAACTGGGGCAGCCACTGCCGCTGTTCATCAAGTGGGACGACGCCGAATACGGGTTGCGCGCACGGGAAGCCGGCTACCCGACGGTGACACTGCCGGGCGCGGCCATCTGGCACATGGCGTGGAGCGACAAGGACGACGCCATCGACTGGCAGGCGTACTTCCATCTGCGCAACCGCCTCGTGGTCGCATCGCTGCACATGCCGGGCGACGGCAAGGGCCTGGTGCTCGACACGATCAAGGCCACGGTCAAGCATCTGCTGTGCCTCGAATACTCGACGGTCGCCATTCAGAACCTCGCGATCCGCGACTTCTTGGCCGGCCCCGAGCACATCCTCGAGATCCTCCCCACCGCGCTGCCGACCGTGCACGCACTGCGCAAGGAATTTCCCGACGCCGTCGTCGTGGGCAGTTCCACGGAGCTGCCCCTCGCGTCCGGTGAGGAGGTGGGAGCCGTCGGGCTGCCGACCAACCCGCTCGCCAAGATCAGCCGATTGGCAAAAGGCTTGCTGCACAACGCAAAGCCTGCGCACACTCAGCATCACGACCGCCCACAGCTCAACGTCCCGACTCTCGACGCGCGCTGGTTCCTGCTCTCCCAGGTCGACGGCGTCACCGTCACCACCGCCGACGGCCGGGGCGTCGTCTACCGCAAGCGAGACCGCGCTCAGGCCGCGGCGTTGCTCAAGGAAGCACTGTCGCTGCGCAAGCAGTTGGCGGCCGAATTCCCCGCCCTCAAGGCTCGGTATCGCGATGCCGTGCCGCACCTGACCAGTAAGGAAACGTGGGAACGTGTCTTTCGTTACCAGGCGTAAGGGCCAGACCGAGGCCCCGACGGAAGTCAGGATCCTCGAGAAGGTGCAGAGCACCGTCGGCAGTACACCGGGCGCGATCACCGTCGCCCGCGGCATGTCGCACTTCGGCGAACACGCACTCGGCTGGGTCGCGATCGCCGGTATCGGTGCTGCGCTGGACAAGCCGCGTCGGCGTCAGTGGGCCTCGGTGGCAGTCGGGGCAGTGGGCTCCCACGCCGCGTCGATCGTCATCAAGCGAATCGTGCGCCGGCCACGTCCCCACGATCCGGCCGTGCGCATCAACGTCTCGACGCCCAGCAAGCTGAGCTTTCCGTCCTCGCATGCGACATCCACCACAGCCGCCGCGGTTCTCCTCGGCCGGGTGACCGGGCTACCGTTACCGGCGGTCCTCGTCCCACCCATGCTGCTCTCGCGCTTGGTGCTCGGAGTCCACTACCCCACCGATGTGCTGGCAGGATCTGCACTCGGCGCGTTGACGGCTGCGGCCGTCGTGAAGTTCGAAGGAGACAAATGAGCGAGGATGCCGCACCCGTAGGCGCGCCGCCGAAGAACCTGGCGGACGGCATCGTCAAGGCGCTTCGTCCGCGTCAGTGGGTCAAGAACGTCCTGGTGCTCGCTGCACCGCTGGCGGCGGGCTCGGTCACCGACCCCGACGTGCTGCTGTCCGTCGCGCTCGCGTTCGTCGTGTTCTGCTTCGCCGCGTCCGGGGTCTACCTCGTCAACGACGCCCTCGATGTCGAGGCCGACCGCGCACACCCCACCAAGCGGTTCCGGCCGATCGCCGCGGGCGTGCTGCCCGTCAACATCGCCTACGCGATGGCCGTGGTGTCCTTCGCCCTCGCCATCGGTCTGTCGTTCCTCGCGAACTGGAAGCTGGCGCTGGTCATCGGCGTCTACATCGTGATCCAGCTGGCGTACTGCTTCGGTCTCAAGCACCAGGCCGTGCTCGACATCTGCATCGTGTCCTCGGGCTTCCTGTTGCGCGCGATCGCCGGTGGCGTCGCCGCGTCGATCCCGCTGTCGCAGTGGTTCCTGCTGATCATGGCGTTCGGATCGCTCTTCATGGCTGCCGGCAAGCGCTACGCCGAGCTGCAGCTCGCCGAACGCACCGGAGCGAAGATCCGCAAATCGCTCGAGAACTACACCACCACATACCTGCGATTCGTCTGGACGCTGTCGGCAACGGCCGTCGTCATCTGTTACGGCCTGTGGGCGTTCCAGGAAGACGCGGGCACGGACGCCAACTGGTTCGCGATCTCGATGATTCCGTTTACCATCGCAATCCTGCGATACGCAGTGGATGTCGATGGCGGCGAGGCAGGCGAACCCGAAGAGATCGCGTTGGGAGACAGGGTTCTCCAGCTACTCGCCATAGCGTGGATCGGAGTGGTTGGTGTCGCTGTCTACCTCGCCTGACCAGCGAGACGCGCGAGAAGAGAAGTCCGCTCGGGCATCGATCACCCGGCCCGTCTTCTGGATCGGGACCGTGGTCACCGGGGCGTTGTTCCTCTGGGGTGCGTGGGAGCGCCGCTGGATCGCCGACGACGGGCTGATCGTGCTGCGCACCGTCCGCAACCTGCTGGCCGGCAACGGACCGGTGTTCAACGCGGGCGAACGAGTCGAGACCAACACCAGCACCATCTGGACGTACCTCGTCTACGCAGGCAGTTGGCTGAGCGAGGGACGCCTCGAGTACGTCGTCCTGACGATCGCGCTCGTGCTGTCCACGGCCGCCGTCGTCATCGCGATGATCGGCACGTTCGCGCTGCGAGGACGTACCGCATCGAAGACCCTGTTCCTGCCCGCAGGCGTCCTGGTCTACATCGCGGTTCCTCCTGCCCGCGACTTCGCGACGTCCGGCCTCGAGACCTGCCTGGTCATCTTCTGGCTGGCGATGCTGTGGCTGCTGATGGTTCGCTGGGGCCAGCGCCGGAGCGGTGGCGCCGAGCTGCTGCTGCTGGCGTTCTTCGCCGGCCTCGGCCCGCTGGTGCGTCCGGAACTGTCCATCGTGGCGGTGCTCGCGCTGGCGATGATCTTCCTGGCCCCGCAGAGTTGGTCGTCCAGGCTCCGAGTGTTCGTTTTCGCCGGAGCCGTGCCGGTGCTCTACCAGATCTGGCGCATGGGCTACTACGGCCTGCCGTACCCCAACACCGCGGTGTCGAAGGATGCCGGCGGAGCCAAGTGGTCGCAGGGGTTCGAGTACCTGTCCAACCTCGTGGGCCCGTACCTGCTGTGGCTGCCACTCCTACTGCTCGTCGTCGGTGCCGTTCTGTCGGCCTCCCGAGTGCGGTTGTCCCTGCCCCGCACCGTCGGCGGCTGGCTCGCAGCGCTACGGACGCCGACCGCCGTGGTCGTCTTCGTATTGATCAGTGGCCTTCTGCTGGCTTTGTACGCGATTCGCGTCGGCGGCGATTTCATGCACGGCCGCACATTGTTGCCGGCATTGTTCACGCTTTTGTTGCCGATTTCGGTGCTGCCGGTCGCCCTTCCGAAACGATGGTCTGCAGACCGCGCCACCGCGATATTCTTCGCCGATCTTTTCGTCTGGGGCGGCATCGTGGTCTGGGCCGTCGTGGCTGCCAATACGACGGGTATGCCGCAGGGTTCGATCGTCGGCCGCAGTGGCATCGTCGACGAGCGGGCGTTCTACTCGCTCAACACCGGGCACGCCCACCCGATCCTGGCCGCGGACTACCTCGACTACCCGCGGATGCGCGGGATGGTCGAGGCGATCGAGGACACTCCGGACGGCGGCCTGCTGTTGCCGTCGGCGCAGTTCACGTACTGGGATGTCGTTCCCCCACCACTCCCCATCCCGGAAGGTGGCTTCGGTCACACCGTCTTCTTCCTGAACCTCGGAATGACCAGCATGAACGTCGGCCTCGACGTGCGGGTCATCGACCAGATGGGACTGGCGTACCCGTTGGCGTCGCACACCGAGCGGCTCGAGAACGGCCGGATCGGACACGACAAGAATCTCTATCCGGACTGGGTGGTGGCCGATCTCGGCCTCGTCGCCGTTCATCCGTACCTGCCCTGGTACATGGACGAGGACTGGGTCACCGAGGCTCAGGTTGCGCTGACCTGCCCCGACACCCAGGAACTGCTCACCTCGTATCGAGCGCCGTTGACGAAGGATTTGTTCGTCCGGAATGTCAAGCGTTCGCTCTTCTACGCCGGATATCGGTTCGATCGGGTGCCGAAGTACGAAATACAACGATGTGATCTTCCGGCTCCGATATTGAAGGCGGACAATTAGGTGTCCGAACACGAAAAGGTCACCGGGTTGCGCCGAATTGGTGTCGACGCCAAGATGAGCTATCTCGATCATGTAACGGGGGTCGTCCTTCGCGCGATAAGTGCGGAGGATGTGTATGCGTCCGACCTGTGTGGTCGGGCGGCAGACATGATGGACTTGCGAGATCAAGCGTTGATTGCGTAACCGATGTGACGACGAAGCAGCTGAGAGGTCGAGTGCATGCTGGGTAGAAGGAAGAGCCGGTCCGAGGACAAGCGGGGTGGGTCCTGGGGACGCCGCGCCGCCACGTCCATGCTGATGGCAGTGGTCCTACCACTGGGATTGGCTGTAGCCGGCGGTGGCGCGACTGCAAACGCGGCCTTCGACGGCAATGCCATCGACGTGTGGACGGACTCGTCGATGGGTCCGATCAAGAGCCGCGTTTGGCGCGCCGCGGACGGTAACACCGACCGCGTCGTCTACCTCCTCGACGGGCTGCGGGCCACCACCGACATCTCCGGTTGGGAGCACGAGACCGACGCCGGTGCCGTACTGGCCGGATACAACATCAACGTCGTCCAGCCGGTCGGCGGACAGTCGAGCTTCTACTCCGACTGGTACGCACCGTCGAACTTCAACGGCCAACAGACCACGTACAAGTGGGAGACCTTCCTGACGCAGAACCTGCGTGAGAACCTGCGCGCCAACTGGGGCTTCAACCCCAACCGCAACGGCGTCATCGGTATCTCCATGGGCGGATCGGCAGCTCTGACGCTCGCCGCCTACCACCCGGACCAGTTCAGCTACGCGGGCTCGCTGTCCGGCTACCTGAACATCTCTGCTCCCGGCATGCGTGAAGCGATGCGTCTGGCGTTGCTCGACTCCGGTCGCTACAACATCGACGCGATGTGGGGACCGCCGTGGGATCCGGCGTGGCTGCGCAACGACCCGTTCGTCTTCGCGCCTCGTCTGCGCGACAACGGAACCCGCGTATGGGTGTTCGCAGGTAGCGGTCTGCCCGGCGGACTCGATCGCCCGCAGAGCTTCATCGACTACTACAACACCGCCAACGGCATGGGCCTCGAGGCCATCGCGTTGGCGAACAGCCGGGCGTTCCAGATCCGGATGGCAAGCATCGGCGCCAACAACGTCACGTACGCGTTCCCGGCCGTCGGTACCCACCAGTGGGGTTACTGGGGCGAGCAGATCCGCATCATGGCACCGGACCTGAGCGCCAACATCGGTGGCTGACCAGCCGCACTTCGTTTCGGTCGTTTCGCCCGCTTTTCGGCCCTTCGTGAAACTTCACGACTTTTCAGGCCTGTTCAGCGGGGGCCGAGCAGGATAGTCTCCTGTTTCAAGGAAACGTCGAGGTGAAACTGGGACGCTGATCACAGTTTTGCCTTGGAACCGCTCGATGGAATAACCTCCATCGAGCGGTTCGCCTGTTTTCACAGCAGAACCTCAGTTTTTCGGGACCACATCGTCCCTGGCCTCGAGGGGCCACCCAGAAAGCCCTGTTCGATTGCCGGGGGCCGCATGTCGCGGAGACCGCGTAGATGAGAGAGAGCACGATTCATGCGATTTGCCGGCCTCAGCAGAACCCCGAAGGCGTCTTCACGCTGGCGTCAGCGCCTGCTCGGCGTCGGTGCTGCCGCGCTCGTCCTTCCCATCGCAGCCGGTGTCGTCGGTGGAGCGGTCGCTGTTGCAGCGCCTGCTCCCGTCGTGCACCAAACGCCCGCCGGTGGCCGTGAGGACCTGATCGTTCCGTCCGAGATGGGCCCCATCAAGGTTCAGGTCCAATGGGCGGCCCGCGGTGGCAACGCTGCTCTCTACCTGCTCGACGGACTGCGCGCACGCGACGACCGCAACGCCTGGACGTTCGAGACCAACGCGCAGGATCAGTTCGCCAACGACAACGTGACCCTGGTCATGCCCGTCGGCGGTCAGTCGAGCTTCTACAGCGACTGGTACACCTCGTCGAACTTCAACGGCCAGGAAGTCACCTACAAGTGGGAGACGTTCCTGACCCAGGAGCTGCCCGCGTTCCTCGAGAACTACGGCGTCTCGCGCAGCAACAACGGCGTACTCGGACTGTCCATGGGTGGCTCGGCCGCTCTGACGCTCGCCGCGTACCACCGCGATCAGTTCAAGTTCGCCGGTTCGCTCTCGGGCTACCTCAACATCTCGGCACCCGGAATGCGCGAGGCCATCCGCGTCGCCATGCTCGATGCCGGACGCTTCAACGTCGACTCCATGTGGGGACCGCCCTGGAACCCGGCGTGGCTGCGTAACGACCCGTTCGTCTTCGCACCGAGGCTCGAGGGCATGTCCCTGTACATCTCGGCCGCCAGTGGTCTGCCCGGCGAGTTCGATCGACCGGCCGCGCCGATCGATTTCTACAACACCGCCAACGGCATGGCGCTCGAGGCCCTCTCGCTCGCCAACACCCGTGCATTCCAGATCCGCATGAACACTCTCGGCATCCCGGCCACCTACAGCTTCCCGTCCAACGGCATTCACGCATGGCCGTACTGGGGAGCCGAGCTGTGGAAGGCTCGCGGCCAGATCCTGGAAGCCCTGAACGCCTGACGTTCACCATCGTCATGTTCTCCGGAAGTGCCGCCCGCGTCCCTACGCCGGGCGGCATTTCTGTTCCAGCGGATCGTTAGCGGCACCTCTGTTCACAATTGCACCACCAGTCACAGCGCGTCTGCTTCTCGTCGGCAGCGGGCACGTGTAGAAAGACATACGAAGCATGTCTCGATAGGAGACCTTCGAATGTCACGTCGAAAGAGAGTCACCATCATGCGCACTGAGCTTGTTCGGTTCGGTCGGACTACATCGGCCGGTACACGGGCTCGGCGAGCGGCAGCAGCATTGACCGTCGCTTCCGCGCTGATGATCCCCTTCGCGACGACGACCGTTGCCTCCGCGGCCCCCGTCGCCAGGACGGCCCCTGTTGCACTGGCCGGCCCCGCCTACACACAGACATCCGGTGCCACCGTCACTTCGGTGGACTGGCTCTCCGATCGTCGCGTCGCGCTGTGGATCCAGTCGCCCTCGATGGGAACGCCCATCCAGGTTCAGCTACTGCTCGCGCGTGACTGGAACATCAACCCTCAGGCGACGTTCCCGCAGGTGTACATGCTCGACGGCCTGCGCGCGACCGACCAGGAGAACGGCTGGACGGCCGAGACCGACGCCGAGTCGTACTTCGCCGACAAGAACGTCAACGTGGTCCTGCCCATCGGCGGCCAGTCCAGCTTCTACTCCGACTGGGTCGATCAGGACAACGGCAAGAACTACCAGTGGGAGACGTTCCTGACCAAGGAACTCCCGCCGATCCTCGAACGCGACTGGCGCAGCACCGACAACCGAGGAGTCGTCGGGTTGTCGATGGGCGGCACGTCCGCGATGTTCCTCGCCGCGCGCAATCCCGGCTTCTTCAAGTTCGCCGGATCGCTCTCGGGCATCCTGAGCACCACTTCGCTTGGTATGCCGCAGGCAATCCAGTACGCGATGACCGACGCCGGTGGGTTCAACTCCAGCGCCATGTGGGGACCGCCGTCGAACTCGCTGTGGGCACAGCACGATCCGTACATGCTGGCCGACAAGCTCGAAGGTGTCAGTCTCTACATCTCGAGCGGCAACGGCTCGGCCGGACCCTACGATCAGCCGTCGCCCATTCCCGGCGTGAGCACCAATTACGCAGGTATGGGACTGGAGATTCTGTCGCGACTGACCTCGCAGACGTTCGCCACCAAGCTCAACCAGCTCGGCATCCCCGCTCAGGTCAACTACCGGCCGTCGGGCACGCACTCGTGGCCGTACTGGCAGTTCGAGTTGCATCAGCTGTGGCCGCAGCTCGCCACCGCGCTCGGCGTCGAGGTGGACAAGCCCGCATGCAGCGCCGCCGGACTGATCGGCAACGCGAGCGGTGCCAATTCGTGGCTCGGCCCGTGCTTGACCGCCGAATACAACGTGGCAGGCGGACGCGCACAGGACTTCACCTTCGGTCGGGTCTTCTTCACCCCCGACACCGGTGCGCAGGTCGTCGCCGGTGCCATCGGTGGCATCTATCAGGGCAACAGGGGCCCCGAGGGTGCTCTCGGCTTCCCGACGACCGGCGAGATCGGAACCCCCGACGGTCGCGGACGGTTCAACGCCTTCCAGAACGGCATGGTCTACTTCACGCCGCAGACCGGCGCGCACGCGGTCAAGGGTGCCGTGCTCGACGAGTGGGCCGCCCAGGGTTACGAGGGTGGACCGCTCGGCTACCCGGTGCTCGACGAGGTCGAAACGCCGACCAAGCCCGGATCGGTGCAGGGCTTCGAGATCGGTGCCATCTACACCTCGCCCGAGGCCGGTGTGCACTCGGTGCAGGGCATGATTCTGGGCAAGTACGGCGAATTGGGTTGGGAGGGTGGACCTCTCGGGTTCCCCAAGTCCAACGAGCTCGGTCCGATCAGGGACGGCGGACGCTTCAACCAGTTCGAGACGGGCAACATCTACTGGAGCCCGCTGAGCGGTGCCTGGTCCACTCCGTACGGTCCGATCTTCGACGCGTGGGGATCGGTCGGCTACGAGGGCGGCCGGCTCGGTTACCCCACCAGCGATCAGTTCGACATCGACGGTGGCGGCAAGCAGCAGAACTTCCAGTTCGGCATCATCACGCTGAAGGACGGCGTTGCCACGATCGCGCCGTAGAACCTGCCGACAGCAGCTCAGAGTTCTCACAGAGCGCGGCGGTACTCTCGCCTGCGAACCCGACGACCGAAGGATTTCGATCGATGACGCGTAATTCCCTCACCAGGACTCTGTCGCTCGGTGTGTTCGCCGTTGCGGCGAGTTCGATGCTGGTGGCCTGCGGGAGTGACGACTCGACGGCGACCGGAGCGCCGACGAGCACCACCTCGGCCGTCGAGACGACGACCGAGGCGAGTTCGACGACGTCGGCTGCAGAGAGCACCACCACCGCTGCGCCGACCACGAGTCCGGGGGAGGCGGCCACTGCGCCGCCCGAGCAGCCTCAGCCCGTCCCGGACGATTTCCCGGGGCCCACGGAAAGTCAGATCGACGACCGCGGTCAGAGTTTCCTGGACGAGTTGAGGAAGCAGGGCATCACCCCGGCCGGCAACGGCGACATCGCGGTCTCGACGGCCAACTACATCTGTGCCGCGCAGGCACAGGGCGTCACTGCCGAGGAGATCTCGACCTTCGTCACGGCGAACGTCGGCGTCGAGGCCAGCGCCTCCGGAACCCAGATGAGCGAGACGCAGGCTCAGCAGGCGGCTCAGACCTACATCGCCGCCGCGCAGGCGACGTACTGCAGGCCGTAGAGATCCACGGTGATGGCCAAGCGTAAGCGCAGAATTCTTCCGGTGATCGCCGTTGCGGCGATCATCGGTCTGATCATCGTCGCCCTCTGGTACCTGCTTGCCGGAAGGCTGCCGAAGGAACCGGGAATTCCGGTGCCTCCGGGCCCCGAGGAGCCGACGTCGCAGCCGGCCGATTGCCCCGACGTTCAGGTCATCGCCATCCCCGGTACCTGGGAGTCGTCTGCCACCGACGATCCGTACAACCCGACGGCCAACCCGGTGTCGTTGATGCTCAACGTCACTCGCCCGTTGCAGGAGCAGTTCCCCGGCTCGCGAGCGGACGTCTACACCGTGCCGTACGTGGCGCAGTTCTCGAATCCCATCGCGCTGCCGCCGGACGGCCAGGAGTCCTACAACAACAGCCGCACCCAGGGCAAAGCCGTCGCCGTGCAGAAGATGACCGATGTCAGCGCGCGTTGCCCGTTGACCAATTTCGTCCTCGCCGGCTTCTCTCAGGGCGCGGTCATCTCCGGCGACATCGCAGCGGACATCGGAGCGGGCAACGGTCCCATTTCCGCCGATCGTGTTCTCGGCGTCACCCTCATCGCCGATGGCCGACGCGACGGCGTCTCCGGCACCGATGTTCCGGCCCCGCTCGACGGCGTCGGTGCCGAGGTTGCGCTCGGCGGACTCGACCTGCCCGGTATCACGATGACGGGGCGTCGCGAAGGTGGCTTCGGTGCGCTCGACGACCGGACCAACCAGATCTGTGCTGCCGGCGATCTGATCTGCTCGTCGCCGTCGGATGGATTGTCGCTCCGCAACATTCCGCAGAGCATCCAGATTCTGATCGGTGCTGCAGGCAACCCCGTTCATGCGTCGTACAACAGTTTCGTCGTCGACGAATCCGGTACGACGGCTACTCAGTGGACCGCTTCGTGGGCCGCCGGACTGATCGAGAACGCCCCGACGCCCCCGCATTCGTGAGCGCTGACGCTTTTATAACGGAAACGTCACAACGCGACGTGTGGCGATCTATTGCCGGGCACAAACCTGGGTCGGGAAACCCCCAGCCGGTGTGATCGACTCGGGCCAGCGGCTAGAGTGGCGCCTTGGACCTGCGCAGATCGGCCCCGGCCGGGCTGCTCTCGCCACCCGAAACAAGACCGCTCCACACTCCGAGGAGAGCAATAGATGAGTTCCGCCGAGGCCGCGACCGCAGGGCCGCGTAAATTCCGATTCGCTGCAGGCGGAGAGGGAAACGCCGAGGAGGGTGGGGCTCGGAAGTTCATCAAGCTGGCGCAACAGGCCGAGGAACTGGGCTACGACAGCTTCATGATTCCCGACCACCTGGGCAACCAGGTCGGTCCCATCGCAGCCCTCGGCGCGCTCGCCGTCGCCACCGACAAGATTCGGCTCGGCACCGCTGTGTTGGCCAACGGCTTTCGGCATCCGGCTGTGCTGGCCAAGGACGCGGCCACCATCGATGTGCTGTCGGGCGGGCGGCTCGAACTCGGTCTCGGCGCCGGTTGGATGCGTGAGGAGTACGACAAGGCGGGCATCACGTACGACCGCCCGGGCGTGCGCATCGAGAAGTTGGAAGAGACGCTCGAAATTCTCGACGTGCTGCTGCGCGGTCAGGAATGCAATTTCGAGGGCAAGCACTACACGATCACCGGTCTCAAGGGCAGTCCTCGGCCGCGGCAGGGACCGCGTCCTCCGATCTGCATCGGCGGTGGCGGTCCGAAGATGCTCGCGTTGGCGGCCAAGCATGCCGACATCATCTCCGTGGTGCCGAGCACCTCGAAGGAGGGCAAGCTGTTGCTCTCGGGCATGACCATCGAGAAGACCCTCGAGCGAGTCGAGCTCATTCGCGCGGCCGCGGGCGATCGGTTCGACGACATCGAACTGAACTGGGCCATCACCACGATCGTGGTCACCGACGACCGTGAACAGATGGCCGAGATGGCGCTGGCGGCACTCGACAACGGCTATCCGCCGAACGTGGACGTCGACGTCAAGCTCACCGTCGAGGACATCCTGTCGTCTCCGTACCTCGCATTCGGGACATACGAGGAAATTGCCGATCAGATCCGTAACGTTCGCGCGCGGACGACGATGTCCTATGTCGGGGTTTTCCCTACTCAAATGGAAGCATTCGCGCCGGTTGTCGACTTGCTGAAAGGCGAGTGACGCAGGCGCGTGTCGGTACCATGTAGCTGGCCTTTCAAACCAGGTGCCAAACCGACACCGTAAGAGCTACTAGTCAGTAACATAAAACGCTGTTCGGTGTCTGCATGCACGCAGCCGGTGGTGCGGGCCCAGGTCACGCAGGCTGTGTGGCAGCGGATTCGTGTCGGAGGAGATTGAAGTAATGAGCCACACGTTCGATGATTTCATCGATGAGAACGGCCACATCACCATCGGGGAAGGGCAGACGCTCGTCCGCCACGTCGAGGTGAACGTGCAGGAGAATTCCGACACGCTCGCGTACCGGTTCGTCGACTACTCCCGGGAACGTGACGGCGAGGCTCACGAGCTGACCTGGGCCGAGTTCGGTACTCGCCTCAAAGCGGTCGCGGCTCGCCTGCAGCAGGTCACCCAGCCCGGTGATCGAGTGGCGATCCTGGCACCGCAGGGCCTCGAGTACGTCATCGCCTTCTTCGGTGCGATCTACGCGGGCACCATCGCGGTGCCGCTGTTCGATCCCGACGAGCCGGGCCACACCGACCGCCTGCATGCCGTCCTCGGTGACTGCAAGCCGAGCGCCATCCTCACCGCGAGCAACTCGGCCGCAGGCGTGCGCGCGTTCTTCCGCGCCCTGCCCGCCGCGGAGCGTCCCCGGATCATCGCCGTCGACGCCGTCCCGGACAGCGTCGGTGAGACGTGGGTCGAGCCCAAAGCCGGGCTCGACGACATTGCGTATCTGCAGTACACCTCCGGCTCGACGCGGACGCCGGCCGGCGTCGAGATCACGCACCGCGCAGTGGGCGTCAACGCGCTGCAGATGGTCGACAGCATGGAGATCAACCACGACTCCCGCGGCGTCACCTGGCTGCCGATGTTCCACGACATGGGCCTGCTGACCGTCATCCTCCCGGCGCTCGGCGGCAAGTACATCACCATCATGAGCCCGCGCGCCTTCGTGCAGCGGCCCTGGCGCTGGATCAAGGAACTCGCCGCTGTCTCCGACGGCGCAGGCACCTTCGCGGCAGCACCGAACTTCGCGTTCGAGCATGCCGCCCAGCGTGGATTGCCGAAGAACGGCGAGAGCCTCGACCTGTCCAACGTCATCGGTCTGATCAACGGCAGTGAGCCCGTCACCACGTCGTCGATGAAGAAGTTCAACGAGGCGTTCGGCCCCTACGGACTGCCCAAGTCCGCGATCAAGCCGTCCTACGGCATGGCGGAGGCGACCCTGTTCGTCTCGACCAGCAAGCACGCCGACGAGGCCAAGGTCGTCTACGTCGACCGCGTCGAGCTCAACGCAGGCAACTTCGTCGTCGTCGCCCCCGACGCCCCCGGTGCCATCCCACAGGTGTCCACCGGAACCGTCGCACGCAGCCAGTGGGCTGCCATCGTCGACTCCGAGACCGCCACCGAGGTTGCCGACGAACACGTCGGCGAGATCTGGTTGCACGGGGAGAACATCGGCAAGGGCTACTGGGGCCGCGAGACCGAGACCACGGAGACCTTCCACAACAAGCTCGTCCACCGCAACTCCGAGGGCTCGCACGCAGAGGGCGCTCCCGAGGGTGGCAATTGGATGCGTACCGGCGACTTCGGCGTCTACCACGACGGCGAGCTCTACATCACCGGTCGCGTCAAGGACCTCGTCATCGTCGACGGCCGCAATCACTACCCGCAGGACCTCGAGTTCTCGGCTCAGGAAGCCAGCAAGGCGCTGCGTCCCGGCTTCGTCGCGGCCTTCGCCGTACCGCTCAACCAGCTCCCGGACATCGTGTTCGAGTTCAGCGGCGCAGCCCTGACCAAGGACTCCGACGACAGCTCCGAGCAGCTCGTCATCGTCGCCGAGCGTGCACCCGGCTCGGGCAAGGCAGACCCGGCTCCGATCGCCGACGAGGTGCGTACCGCGGTATCGGCACGGCACGGGGTCACCGTGCGCGACGTCCTGCTCGTCCCGGCCGGTTCCATTCCGCGTACGTCCAGCGGCAAGATCGCTCGACGCGCCTGCAAGGCCGCGTACATCGAGGGCACGCTGCGTGGCGGTTACCAGCAGACGGCCTTCCCGGATGCAGAACTGCCCGACTGACGGACGCATCCTCCGTTCTTCCTCCGATACGACTTGGTGAGTAATGGCTGAACAAGAGACAGACAAAATCGAGCGCGTGGACGGCGGGGACCTCACGGTTGCGCAGCTGCGGGACTGGCTGCGCAACTGGGTTGCGGACGCGACCGGGCAGCCGGCGTCGGCCATCTCCGACGACCGCCCGATGGAGGAATTCGGTCTGTCCTCTCGCGATGCCGTCGCACTGAGCGGCGAGATCGAGGAACTGGTGGGGGTCACGCTGACCGCCACCGTCGTCTATCAGCACCCCACCATCGCCTCGCTGGCCAAGATCATCATCGAAGGCGAGCCGGACGAGCCCGTCGGTACCGTGGACGACGCGTTCTACACCAGCGGCGGACAGTCGGGCGATGCGCACGACGTCGCGATCGTCGGCCTGTCCTCCCGGTTCCCGGGTACCGGACAGACTCCCGAAGAGATGTGGTCGCTGCTGATCGAGGGCCGCGACGGCATCACCGATCTGCCCGACGGCCGCTGGCAGGAATTCACCTCCGATCCCGTCATCGCTGCCGCGGTGGCCGCGACGGTGACCAAGGGCGGTTACCTCGACGACGTCAAGACCTTCGACGCCGAGTTCTTCGCGATGTCGCCCAACGAGGTCGTCAACGTCGATCCGCAGCAGCGACTCGCGCTGGAACTGACCTGGGAAGCGTTGGAGCACGCGCACATTCCGGCCAGCTCGATCAAGGGCAGCCAGGTGGGCGTCTTCATCGGCAGCTCCTCCAACGACTACCAGCTCATCGCCGTCAGCGACCCGGCCGTGCACCCGTATGCCCTCACCGGCACGTCCACCGCCATCGTCGCCAACCGAGTGTCGTACTTCTACGACTTCCGCGGGCCGTCGATCGCCGTCGACACCGCGTGCTCGTCGTCGCTCGTCGCCGTGCACCAGGCGGTACGCAGTCTGCGTACCGGCGAATCCGATCTTGCCGTTGCCGGTGGCGTCAACATGCTGCTCGCGCCGCCCATCACCGTCGGATTCGGTCAGACGGGTGTGCTCGCGCCGGACGGCCGAATCAAGGCCTTCTCCTCGGACGCGAACGGCATGATCCGCTCCGAAGGCGGCGGACTCGTCGTCCTCAAGCGACTCGAGGATGCCGAGCGCGACGGTGATCAGGTGCTTGCCGTCATCGCCGGCTCCGCGATCAACCAGGACGGCCGGTCCAACGGTCTGCTGGCACCGAACCCGGACGCGCAGGCCGACGCGCTGCGGTTCGCCTACCGCGATGCCGGTATCAACCCGTCGGGCGTGGACTACATCGAAGCGCACGGCACCGGAACCATTCTGGGCGATCCGATCGAGGCCGACGCTCTCGGTCGTGTGGTCGGCCGTGGTCGCGACGTCGACAAGCCGGCCCTGCTGGGATCGGCGAAGACCAACTTCGGACACCTCGAATCGGCCGCAGGCGCAGCAGGTTTGATCAAGGTCGTCCTGGCGATGCAGCAGAACAAGCTGCCTGCGTCGCTGAACTACGTGGGCCCCAACCCGTACATCGACTTCGACAAGGCGCACCTGAAGGTGATCCCGGAGGCCACCGACTGGCCGCGGTACACCGGCAAGGCCGTCGCAGGCGTCTCCGGCTTCGGATTCGGTGGCACCAACGCGCACGTCGTCGTCCGCGAGTACGTCCCGGGCGAGACCGCAGACGCATTCGATCCGGCGGCTGTGGATCCGGAAGCCGTTCTCGTCGAGGGCCTCACCGATGTGGCCGGTGAGGAACTGCCGATCGTCGCCGACCCCGAGCCCGAACCCGTCGTGTCGGAGGTCGAGACCGCGGATCCGGTGGCCGAGGCCGAGACCATACTGTCCGACGCTGAAACAGGTTCGGACACAGTGATTCTCGCTGTGTCCGCGGCCCTGCCCTCGCGTCGTAAGCGGGCCGCATCGGAACTGGCCGACTGGCTCGAAACCGAAGAAGGCAGCACGACGCCTCTCGTCGACGTGGGCCGCACGTTGGCTCGCCGGAACCACGGGCGTTCGCGCGCAGTGGTTCTGGCGTCGACCACAGCCGAGGCCATCGCTGGACTGCGCGCCATCGCCGCGGGAAAGCCCGGCCCCGGTGTGTTCTCGGCAGATTCGCCCGCATCGAACGGGGCGGTGTGGGTGTTCTCCGGCTTCGGTTCGCAGCACCGCAAGATGGCGTCGCGGCTCTACCGCACCAACGCGGTGTTCGCTGGCGAGGTCGACAAGATCGACGAGCTGGTCGTCGACGAGGCCGGCTACTCCATCCGCGAGATCGTCCTCGACGACTCGCAGACCTACGAGTTCGAGAACTCCCAGGTCGCCATCTTCGTCATCCAGATCGCCTTGGCGGCAACGCTTCGCGCGCACGGTGCCGAGCCGGCGGCCGTCATCGGACACTCGATGGGCGAGGTCGCGGCGGCATACGTTGCCGGTGGCCTGAACCTCGAAGACGCGGTGCGCATCATCTACGCCCGTTCGCGCCTGCTGGCCGAGGGCCAGGACGGGCTCGGCGCCGCATCGCAGGGTGCCATGGCTCTCGTCGAGTACACCCCGGACGAGGTCAAGACCCTCACCGATCAATTCCCCAACGTCGAACCCTGCGTCTACGCAGCACCGACGCACACCACCGTCGGAGGACCACGCGCCGAGGTCGAGGCTCTCGTCGAGATGGCGGAAGCCGCAGGCAAGATGGCTCGCCTGCTCGACGTCAAGGGCGCGGGACACACCGCGGCAGTCGATGTCCTGCTCGGTGAGCTGGCCGCCGAACTCGCCGGAATCGAACCCGGCAAACTCACTGCCGGGGTCTACTCGTCGGTCGATCGCGAGGCCCACTATCGCGTCGGGCATGCGGCGATTCACGGCGTCGAGTACTGGACCAAGGGAATGCGTCATCCGGTCTGGTTCACTCAGGCCGTCAATGTCGCTGTGGGAGACGGTCACACGACGTTCGTCGAGCTTGCTCCCAACCCTGTCGCGCTGATGTCGGTCGCCGCCACTGCCTGGGCTGCAGGCGTCGCCGATTCGACTCTGATCCCGACGCTCAAGCGCAAGGAGGACGAGTCCGAGACCTTCCTCTCCGCGCTGGCGCAGCTCTACGTCCACGGGCACGCCCTGGAACTGGCCACGCTGTTCGAGTCCGGCCCGTACGCGCCGATACCGCGTACCGCGTACCTGCGCAAGGAGTTCTGGCTGAACTCGCAGGTCAGCTCCAGCGGCAACGCGCGAGTTCCAGGTGCCCGAGTCGCCTTGCCGGATGGCCGCCACGTCTGGGAAGTTCAGGCCTCGGCCGTCACCTCGTTCGATGCATTGGTCACGGCCGCTGCATCGCAGGTGTTCTCCGATGTGGCCCTGGGCGTTTCGGTGTCTCACGCTGCAGTGCCGAAGGTGGGCACTGTCGTCACCACGTTGACCTCGCATCTCGGTGGCGCATCGGTTCAGGTGCACGCACACGAGGGCTCGGCGTTCACCCTGCTGCACGAGGCCGTCGTCAGCTCCGGAGATGCGCGCCCGGAACCCGTTGTGGCGGTGGAGGAGCGATCGTCGTCCCCCATGGAGGAGTTGCCGGAGGTCGTCGAGACCTTCGGTGACCGTTGGGATCCCAACGGCAATCAGAAGCTCGAAGACCGCTTGGCCATCATCGTCGCGGAGTCCATGGGCTACGCGCCCGAGGATCTGCCGCCCGAGGTTCCGCTGATCGAGCTCGGCCTCGATTCACTCAGCGCTGTGCGGATCAAGAACCGGGTGGAGTACGAATTCGACATTCCCACAGTGCAATTGCAGGCCGTGCGCGACGCGAACCTGCGTGAGGTGGAGAAGTACCTGCGCTACGCGATCGAGAACCGCGACGAGGTGCAGGCACTGGCCGACAAGCAGGCGGCGGAGAAGGCAGCCGAACAGGCTGCCGAGAGCGGTGCGGCAGCTCGCGAGGAAGCGTTGGACACCGCTGTTGCGGCGCCCGACGCTGCGGTACCGAGCGCCGAGTACCAGCCTGCGCCTGCTGTTGCTGCTCCGGCGGTTGTTGCTCCGGCGCAGACCGACCTCGGCGGCAAGGAAGCGTTCGCCGAGGCTGCCGGGTCCGACGTGCCTCCGCGCGACAATGCCGAGCGGATGACGTTCGCGACGTGGGCTGTGGTGACGAAGGAATCGGCCAAGGGCATCTTCAACACCCTTCCGATCCTCGACGACGAGACGGCCGAGAAGCTGGCTGCTCGTCTGACCGAGCGGGCCGGCGGCGAGATCACCTTCGACGACGTCCTGGACTCGGAGACCATCGAGCAGCTCGCAGACAAGGTTCGCCCGCACCTCGAAGACGGTGAGATCGACGGCGTCGTACGCAATCTGCGTGCCCGCCCCGAAGGTTCCACCGCCACACCGGTGTTCGCGTTCCACTCGGCCGGTAGCTCCACCGTCGCCTACGAGCCCTTGCTGAGGAAGCTGCCCGCGGGCACTCCGATGTACGGACTCGAGCGCGTCGAAGGACCCATCGCCGTGCGAGCCGCGGAGTACGTGCCGCTGATCAAGGCGATCCAGCCCGAAGGACCGTACGTGTTCGTCGGCTGGTCGCTCGGCGGCATCCTCGCCTACGAGGTGGCGCGGCAGATGGAAGAAGAGGGGATCGAGGTCGCCTACGTCGGGCTGCTCGACACCGTCATGCCCGGCACGCAGATCCCGGACACCAAGGACGAGGTGCGTAAGCGCTGGGAGCGGTACGCGGCGTTCGCGAAGAAGACGTACAACGTCGATTACCCGATTCCGTACGACAAGTTGGTGGACTCGGACGACGAGGGGCAGATCCGCATCATCACCGATCTGGTGAAGCTCAGCGGCGCGAAGATTCCCGGCGGCATCATCGAGCACCAGCGCACGTCGTGGCTCGACAATCGGGCGATCCAGACGGCCGAGCTCAAGAAGTACGGCGGGCACGTGACGCTGTACCTGGCCGACAAGTACCACGACGACGCGATCGCCCTCGAGCCCGCGTATGCCACCCGCGAAGAGCACGGTGGCTGGGGACCGGTGGTCGAGGACCTCGAGATCGTGTACGTCGGAGGCGATCACCTCGCCGTCGTCGACGAGCCGTACATTGGAAAAATTGCGGCCCATTTGTCGAAGACGCTCGAGAACATCGAGTCTGCAAGAACCGGAGCGTAGATCTTGAGTGGCACCACTGCGGAGAAGCTGGCCGAACTACGGACGAAGCTCGAACAGGCCAAGGAGCCGGCCGGCGACATCGGCGTAGCGAAGCGCGCGAAGAAGGGCATCCCCAGTGCCCGCGATCGCGTCAATTCGTTGCTCGATCCCGGCAGCTTCGTCGAGATCGGCGCACTGGTGAAGGCCCCGAACGATCCGGGCGCGCTCTACAGTGACGGCGTCGTCACCGGCCACGGAACCGTCGACGGCCGCCCGATCGCGGTGTTCTCGCACGATCAGACCGTGTTCGGCGGAACCGTCGGCGAGATGTTCGGTCGTAAGGTCGCCGGCATCATGGACTTCGCGATCAAGATGGGCTGCCCGGTCGTCGGCATCAACGACTCCGGTGGAGCTCGTGTGCAGGACGCGGTGACGTCCCTGGCCTGGTACGCCGAGCTGGGTCGACGCCACGAGGCGTTGTCCGGTCTGTGCCCGCAGATCTCCCTGATCCTCGGCAAGTGTGCCGGCGGTGCCGTGTACGCGCCGATCAACACCGACATCGTGGTCGCCACCGAAGAGGCGTACATGTTCGTCACCGGCCCGGAGGTCATCAAGTCCGTCACCGGTGAGGACGTCAGCCTCGACGAACTGGGTGGTGCGCGCGTCCAGGCTGTCAACGGCAACGTGCACCACGTGGCAGCGGACGAGAAGGCTGCGTTCGAGTGGATCCGGAACTACCTGAGCTACATGCCGTCGAGCTGCCAGGAAGAGTCGCCGGTGATCAACCCGGGGCTCGAGCCGGAGATCACCGAATCCGATCGCAAGCTCGACTCGTTCATGCCCGACGCCGACAACGCCGGTTACGACATGCACGACATCATCCTGCGAATCTTCGACGACGGTGAATTCCACGAACTCTCGGGCCAGACGGCACCGAACGTCATCACGGGTTTCGCCCGCGTCGACGGCCGGCCGGTGGGAATCGTCGCCAATCAGCCGATGCACCTGTCCGGGGCGCTCGACGCCAAGGCAGCGGACAAGTGCGCCCGGTTCATCCGACTCAGCGATGCCTACAACATTCCGATCATCTTCCTCGTCGACACACCCGGCTTCCTGCCCGGCGTCGACCAGGAGACCCTCGGCGTCATCCATCGTGGTGGCCGCTTCATCTTCTCGTTCGTCGAAGCGACGGTGCCGAAACTGACTGTGGTGATCCGTAAGTCGTACGGCGGTGGATACGCGGTGATGGGCTCCAAGCAGCTCGGATCCGACATCAACCTCGCCTGGCCGACTGCCCGCATCGCCGTCATGGGTGCCGAAGGTGCCATCAACATCATGAGTCGCAAACAACTCGCCGAGGCCGGAGAAAATGCACCGGCCCTGCGCAAGCAGCTCATCAACTTCTACAACGAACACGTGGCAACGCCCTGGATCGCCGCCGAGCGTGGCTACATCGACGCGGTCATCGAGCCCTCGCAAACGCGCCTCGAAATTCGCAAGGCCCTGCACATCCTGAAAGACAAGGAAGTGCACAAGAGTCCACGGAAACACTCGTTGCTTCCGATCTAGGCGGACTGAAGTGGTGCCCCAGCCCTCGCGGGGGTCGCTTCGCTCCCGTTCGCGTCAATGGACCACTGCACTGCCCAGACGTATGCAATGGTTCATCCACGTGGGGTGGACTCGGCGTCGATGGACCATTGCACTGCCGAGACGCATGCGATGGTTCATTCACGCGCGGGCACCGGTAGATTCACGCGGCACCATCACCACATCCGGTCGTGGTCTGGCGAGAGCGTGCTGGAAGTTCCTCCGTAAGTCTTCGAGCACCTGTGTCGGCCGATCGCGGATGTCTTGCGGTGAATGGGACACGACGATCAGGCCGTGCGCCTGCATTCGATTGCGTCGGGCTTGTGTGCGCTGGTAGTCGGCTGGTGACAGATGGTGGGTCACGGAATCGATTTCACGTGCCAGCGCCACGGCGTCGATCCAGCCGTCCGTGTTGGCGATGAACTCTCCGCTTCGAGCGTAGATGTCGCAGTTGTGCGTCATCGCTGGCAGCCCGCTGGTTCGGTACAGGCGTTGGTCCTCGAGTTCTGCCACCGAGTGCGCGTTGTCCCGTAACTCCAGAAGTACGCGGCGGGTGAGCGCGCTGTAGCGGCGCGGCCCTTCGGCCAATTCGGTGGCGATCTCGTCGATGGACACGCCGCCTCGTTGGAGCACCTCGGTCAGCAAGGCGACGCACCGTGCCTCGGACTTCGCGGCCCGTGTGGCGTCGACCAATGAACGCACCAGAGGAGCAACTCGTATGCTGCCCTTGGTGATCGGCTCGGGAATCCGCCACGTCCGCTCTGCTCGGACGAAAGACACCGATGCCCGACGCATCTCTGCGGGTAGCAGCAGATGAACCTCCCCGGCGGATCCGTTGGTCCCGTATCCGAACGAATCGAGTCCGACGCAGCCGGTGATCATGCTCGTCGGTCCGCCGTATGCGAGCGCCGCCGCTGAGCGTTCGAGCGTCGACGGATGACCGTTGCGCAGCAGTACGACACCCGGCAGCAATCGCTGCCACGGACCGCCGGCCGCGCATCTGCTGTCGATCGCTGCGTCACTCACGCCCGCCTCGCGAAGCTGCCGACGCGTCACGACGCCGGTCGAGCTGAGGTCGAACAATGAACCTGCGTTCCACAATCGTCTTTTCATGCCCGAAGAGTGAAATCCGGCACCGACACGTTTGTCGCGTTCAGGTGCTGTCGCAGCCTCTCTGTGGATGGTCGACCAGTCTGTGGATGGATTGGCCTTCACCAGTCGCGAGTTGCCAAACATTGTCGGGCTCGGATGTTAGGGCCGGCAGATGGAGTCCTATGAAGCCCGCGGTCCTTGCCCCCCACCGGAGGGTGAATGGACCACCTACGCGCTCAGACGTATGCAACGGTCCATTGACCCACTACGGGCCGAAACGTGGATGGACCCTTGCACGGTCGAGACGTGTGCAAGGGTCCATTGACGCGGAGCGGCGGGTGGGAGGTCAGTCCTCGAATACGCGCAGTTGTCCGTCTTGGTACCAACCGGATCGGGTGACGTCGGCGGTTTCGAGTTCAGCGGGCACTGCGCTCGGGTAGTACTGCTCGTAGCGTTCCAATGAACCCCAGTCCCTGGCCCAGTCGTTTTCGAGGTAGGTGGGGACGGTGACGGGCTTGGCGAGTAGTTCGGACCAGCCCAGTGGGCCGCCGTTTTCGCCGGATTGCCAGGTGTCGGTGGAGCTGACGGCGAGTGGGCGGTCGGGGAGGATGCGGTATCCGGGCACCTCGGCGACGCCGTTTCGGTGGTCGAAGGGGCGTTGGCACGGGAATTGCAGTCCGACGGCCCAGTCGAGCAGCACGGGTTGTTCGCTGCCGATCATGGTGTTGAGGTTTTCCATCACGGGCACCCGCGGCGGGGTGAATGCGAGCCATTGGTCGCCGGTGAGGTTGGGGTCGTTGGCGACGATGCGGACGGCGTCGGCGTCGGGTGCGATGTCCGCCAACGGGATTCGGAGATTACGCCACGAGGGTGCGGGTCCGATGTCGCGTGGCAGGTAGGTGCCCTGGGCCTGGACGCTTCCGTCGGGCTGACGCTTGCCGTATTCGAGCAGCAGCGACTGTCCGTAGGTGAGGGCTCCGGTGTCGTCGTAGGACCAGATGCGTCCGGCTGCGGAGAAGACGACCAGCGGTGCGTCGTCGCTGCGAGCGGGTAGTTGGTACCAGCTCGACGTCGCCTCCGCGGGCTCCTGGACGCCTTCCTGGTAGGAGCCGAGGACGGGGGTGGTGGCTGGGTCGAGGCCGAAGGGCAGGGCGGCGGAGGAGCCGTTGACGCCCACTTCGCCGGTGCCGCCTGCGGTTCCGGAACTCTGGCCTTCCTCGAATGCCGGTCCGACGGACTGCTGATCGGTATTGCCCTGTCCTGGTTTGACTTCCACGGCGTCGGCGCTGAGGTCGCTGGGAACACCGTTGGCGGTGAAGTTGCGCAGTGTGCTGCTCGATCCGCCGAGGGGGCCTGCGACAGGGTCGAAGTCTTCCGGCAGTGGGCTCAGTACACCTGCGTTGGGGTTCGACTCTACGAGGACGTCGTTTGCGAGTCCGCACGAATTACCCAGCACCGATTGCACGTTCGACCGGGCCAGCGAGTAGGCGGGGTACTGAGAGACGGCTCCCTTGACGAGCGAGAGCACCTCGAACAGCACCATGATTCCGGCGATGACAGTCAGCGGCGCGGCAGCGAACTTACGGATGCGTTGACCGCGCGCAGACGTCGGTTTCGGTTGCGGCGGAGCGTATCCCTCACGCAAGTACTGGAAAGCTGCAATGGCGAGGACCAGTCCGAACAGGATGAGGAACAGGGTGCCCGATTCGTTGCCGCCCAGCGAGACCGTCTTGTCGAACCACGGCACGCCGTAGCTCGAGACGTACCAGTAGCCGTTGATGCCCGAGAACGACAGTGCCAGAACGAACATCAGTCCGGCGGCGAACAGCGATCGGTTGCGACGCGAGCGCAGGGCACTGGCCGAGACGGCGACGGCCGTCAGTGCCGCCAGTCCACCGGCGATTCCGGCGTAGGAACCGAAGTGGTGAGTCCACTTGGTGGGGTTGAACATCATGAAGAAGATGGTGCCGAGGACGACGCCGAGCAGACGCCACGCCGGCCCGTTCGCAATGCCGGGGATGCGTCGTCGACGAAGCAGCACGAACAGTGTGGTGAACAGGCACAGGATCATCGTCAGGAACGCGAAGCGGCGTGCGACCGAGCCGTCGACGGTTTGGACGAAGAGGTAGTAGTACCGCAGGAAGTCCTGGTACCAGGCCTCGTTGGGGCCGATGATGGTGCGGACTCGGGTGGACTCGATGACCGTCGCGTACGTCTGGTCGGCGAAGACGACGACGAGTACCAGTACGCCTGCTGCTGCCAGCGGGGCCAGCATCGCGAGGGTGCCGACCTGGCGGTGGCGTCGGACGACGATGCGTGCGATGGGCCGGGCCCCGGCGAGAAGTGCTGCCACACACATCAATCCGGTCGGCGCTGCGGCGAGGGTGAAGGCTCCGATCAAACAGGCTGCGGCGGCGGGCAACAACCTGCCGGTGGCGATGGATCGTTCCACCGAGCACCAGGTGAGCAGTGCGCCGAGGGCGACGATCGGTTCGGGACGCAGTCCGTTGTTGTACGGCAGCCAGAAGGCGAGGAACACCAGTCCGCCGGTCCACAGGGCGACGTTGGATTTGCGCACGGCGCGGCCGAGGCGCGGGACCACCTCACGGCTGATCACCATCCAGCAGAGGACGCCGGCGATGAGTGCGGGCAGTCGCATCCACGGGCTGGCGGTCGAGATCTTGGCGAAGACGGCGAGTACGTCGTAGTACCAGCCGAATGGGGCTTCGGGGACGCCGAACCAGCGGAAGTAGTTGGCCATGTAGCCGGAGTGATCGGCGGCGCGGGCCATCGTGAGGAGGTAGCCGTCGTCCGAGGTGTTCGCGCCGACGAAATGCCAGCCGACCAGAACGCCGAGGACGGTGACGTCGACGCCGGTGAACCTCCACCAGTGGGAGGGGAAGAAGCGGCGGTGCGCGCGACCGTCGGTGCCGTCGAGCCGTCCGAGTGCGCCGATGGCCAACAATGTGCAGGCGATCGCGAGGATCATGATCAGAGACTTGAGCAACGTCGGCGACGACGAGAAGCGGGAGTCGACGTCGACGGTGACGGACATGTCGGCCGGGGCCGCGCCGCTGAGATCGCTGAAGATGCCGACGACCTGGGGGCGTAGATCGCCGTCGAGTCTGCCTTGCAGAGGCTGGCCGTCGTCGTCGGTCAGTCCGGTGAAGGCCGCGGAGGTGTACTCGTCGTTCGAGGTGATCTCGATGGCCGCGCAGCGGGTGCTCTCGACGTCGGCGCGCGGTGCCGTCGCGACGACTACGTTGCGGTCGAGAACGTCCACGTTCGATTCGCCCACACGTACGAACAGACTGTTCAGTGCCGCGCCTTCGCCCTGAGGGGGCGCAGTCGCCAGCAGTAGCCCGCCCGACGCGGGGAGTGCTGCGACGGCAGAGCACGGGAGGGTCGCGGTGAGGCTCAGGGGTGCCTGGGACACCAGCGGGGCGTCCACGTCCTGCAGGAGGCCGTTCTGCGGCCATTCGATGGTGGCCGTTGTCTGAGTGACGGGTGCGAACGGAGTGATCAGCGCGAACAGCACACCGAGCACGCCGGCCACGATGGCGATCAGCCGGGGAACTCGCACCTGCGCACGAAGTTCGTCCGAGGCTCGCAGTGGAGCGGGGACGGGTGGACCAGCTGATGAATCTGTCACGACGTCGGGCACGAGAGTCGATGTTATGCGAGCGTGACGAAGAGGTCACACAGGCACCGTCCCCGGGAATAAATACAGAACCAGGGAATCAGTCTGTTTTCATCGGTCCGTCGCTGGCCAATCCGGAACGAGACTGCTGCTCGACGGCGATCTCGGCCGTTGTCGCGTCAGGATCGAGTGGCGTGTATCTCTCGATGGATCCCCAGTCTCGGGCGTAGTCGTCGGCGAGGTACGACGGCAGTGTCTCCGCACCGAGGAGCAGTTCGGTCCAGCCGAGCGGACCGCCGCCGATCGAGTCCTGCCAAGCATTGGTGGATTCGGCACCGGTGCGGTCGGGCAGGATGCGGTACTTCGGTACCTCGGCGACGCCGTCGCGATGATCGAACGGACGCTGGCACGGAAACGCGAGTCCGACGGCCCAGTCCAGCATCACCGGATCGGTCGATCCGACCAGTGAGTTCAGCGTCTGCGTCTTCGGGACGCGCGGCGGGGTGACGGCGAGCCATTGATCCCCGGCCAGGTCGTTGTCCTCGGCGACGATGCGTACGACGTCCGCGTCGGCGGGAAGGTCGTTCATCGGCACGCGCAGGTTGCGCCACGACGGCGACGGACCGATGTCGAGCGGGGTGATGCGTCCCAGCGCGATCACGTCACCGCCGTCGCGGCGTCCGTATTCCAGTTCGACGCGTTGGCCTTCGGTGACGATGCCGTCCTCGTCCACCGATCGGATGCGGCCGGCGGCGGCGATGGCGATCAGGTCGCCTTCCTCCGGCAAGGCGTACCAACCGGAGGTCAGGGATGCGGGCTCGGTGGCTCCGAAGCTGCCGAGTACCGGTGTGGTGCTCGGATCGAGGCCGAACGGCAGTGCGACTGTGCTGCCGTTGATTCCGACGTTCTCGGTGGTTCCGCCGGAGGTGCCCGCGGAGTTCGACGAGGTGGCCGCCGCGCTCTGTTCGGAGTCCTCGGGGCGGATGGAGTTCGCGCTGCCCTGCGCGGTGTCCTCGGAATCGGCCGTCAGGTCCTGGGCGACGCCGTCGGGGGTGAATCCGGTACTCCCACCGGCACCGAGGGCGTCGGCTGCGGGATCGATCGGTTGCAGGACCGAGCCGTTGACGTCGGTCTCCACCTGTACGTCACCGGCGAGTCCGCACGAGTTTCCGGCGAGGGCAGAGAAGTTCGAGCGGGCGATGGAGTACGCCGGGTATTGCGCCACAGCGCCTTTGACGAACGAGAGCACCTCGAAGGCCACGACCCCGCCGGCGACGATGGTCAGCGCGGACGGCGCGAAGCGTCGACGCGTGGTCGGTTCTTCTCTGCGATAAGGCAATCGGACGTGCTGATAGGCCGCATAGAGCAGCGTCAGTACCGTCAGGCCCAGCAGGATCGTCGAAAAGCCCTTGCCGGCAATGGACGGCGGCTTGTCGAACCACGGAATGCCGTAGCTCGAGACGTACCACCACCCGTTCGAGCTGGTGAACGCCACCGCCGTCAGGAACAGGACAGCGGCGGTGAACAGTGTTCTGTTGCGCGGAGATCGGACGGTTGCAGCGGTGACGGCAACGGCAGCCAGCGCGGCCAACGACGCCGCGAGACCGGCGTACACACCGAAGTGGTGGGTCCATTTGGTGGGCGTGAACATCATCAAAGCCAGTGCGCCCAGAATGATTCCGAGGATCCGACGCGACGGTCCGGTGGCTGTCCCGGGGATGCGTCCGTTCTTGCGGAGCATCACCGCGATGCACACGACGATGCACAGCAGCATCGCGAACATGCCGAACCGTCGGGCGAGCGAGCCGTCGGGAGAAATGGTCATCAGCGCGTCCCAGCGGACGCGTTCTTCGAACCACGGCACGTTCGGTCCGATGGCCGAGCGCACTCGGGTCGCTTCGAGGACCGTGGCAAGAGTCTGGTCGGCGAAGATCGCAATCAACACCGCCAGTCCCGACGCGACCAGCGGCGCGAGAACGGCGAGCAGTCCCACCTGGCGAGCTCGCTTGACCACGATCATCACCAGCGGCCGCAGGCCGGCGAGCAGGGCGGCGACGGCGATCAGTCCGGTGGGTCCGGCGGCGAGGGAGAACGCGGCGATCAGGGTGCCGATGGCGGCGGGCAGGAGTCGTCCGGTGGCGATGGCGCGTTCGATCGAGCACCACGTGAGCAGTGCGCCGAGGGCGATGATCGGTTCTGGGCGCAGGCCGTTGTCGTAGGGCAGCCAGAAAGCGAGGAACACGAATCCGGCGGTCCACAGCGCGACCCGGTTGGTGAGAACTGCGCGACCGAGGCGGGGGATGACCTCGCGGCTGATGACGAGCCAGCACAGCAGCGCCGCGATGGTGGCGGGCAGGCGCATCCAGATGCTGGCGGTGCTGACCTTGGCGAGGGCGGCGAGCATGTCGTAGTACGGCATGCCGAACGGCGCTTCGGGGACGCCGAACCAGCGGAAGTAGTTGGCCATGTAGCCGGCGTTCTCGGAGACGCGGGCCATGTTGAGCAGGTAACCGTCGTCGGAGGTGTTCGCGCCGATGAAATGCCACAGCACCAGCACGCCCACCACGACGGCGTCGACGCCGGTGATGGACTTCCAGCGCGAGGGGAGGAATCGGCGGTGGCGTCGACCGTCCATGCTGTCGAGGCGATGCAGCGCGAACAGGGAGGCGATCACAGCGAGTGCGCCGACGATCATGGCCAACAACTTGAACGTGGTGGGGCTCGAGGAATAGCGCGAGTCGATGTCGGCGCGCACGTTCAGGCCGTCGACCGGTGCGGTGAGGTCGGTGTAGACGCCGACGACCTGCGGGCGGACGTCGCCGTCCATCGTGCTCGTTTCGCCGTCGAGGTCGACGATCGTACTGGTGGCGCTGGACGAAATGCTCAGCGAACAGTCGGCGGACAGCTCGGACACGGGAGCCTCGGCGAGAACGCGATCACGCAGCAGCACCTGCAGCCGGTCATCGTCGACCCGCACGATCAGTGCCTTCTGCTCGGTCTTCGCAGCTTCGATGGGTGCGGTGGAGATCAGCGTGCCGCCGTCGGTGAGAGCAGTGGCGGCGCTGCACGGAACGGTTGCCTCGAGGTCGACGGGCGAGTAGCTCACCAGCGGAGCGTTGACGCTGCCGAACGAACTCTGCGGCCACGACAGCGTCGCAACGTCCTGCTGAACCGGCAGCAGGGGTGTCGCGATGGCCAGAACCGCACCGATGATGCCAGTGACGATCGCTATCAGCCGGGCGGTCGCGAAGTTCGGAGCGGTCTCGGGCACGCCGACGATGCTAAGGGACGAGCGTCCGCACGTCCCACACCCATACGCCTCCGGTGTACCGAGGCTCCACGCCGACGAGGTCGGTGACGGTGGTCCGCAGAGCGAGAGTGTTCTTGCCCGGCGGCAGGACGACGACGTCGGCCTCCCAGAACGCCATGTCCTCGGCGGCGTCGCTGCGCTGATCGGCGGTGATCTCGGGGACGGTGCCCGAGTCGTAGACCGAGCCGAGCAGCAGCGCCGTCGGACGGTCCACGGCCCCGTACTTGGCGACCTTCTCTTCCTTGTCGCTCGGTCCGACGAAGTATCCGGCGGCCAGCTTGAAGCCCATGTCGGCGTCCATCTGCCAGCGCAGCGGGCGCGCGTCCTCGGGCCGCGGAAGGGGCACGGTGACGACGGAACCGTCGTCGACGAAGTTCTCCCACTCGCCGTCGGCGAAGAACTCCGGCGTCGGGGACTTGTCGACGGTCACCAGCGGCGTCGGGATCAGAGGTACGAGTGCGAGCGTGAGTCCGGCGATCCAGAACGCAGGCAACGGGCGAAGTCCGTTGCGGAACGTGCGATCGGTGGCCAGGACGACCAGCAGGGCCAGTGCAGGCACCGCGCCCAACGCGAAGCGGGTTTCGAGCACGGATTCGACGAGTGGGTACTCGGCCAGCTTCGTCCACGGCAGTGTGATGCCGGTGTCGTCCTTGCCGATCACCAGCGTCGCGCCGAGTGACAGCACGCTCATGACGATCGCGGCAGCAGCACGGGCGCAGGCGACGCGCCACATCCACACCGCTGCCACCAGGGACAGCACCAGCAGCGGCCAGCCGAAGTACGCGTTCTCCTCGGTGGCGTTGATGCGAACGTTCTGCCCCGGAGTCGCCTCGCCGCCGAGCGATTGCGTCGGGAATTGGAACAGTGCTTTGGCGTCGTTGCCCATGGCACCGTGTTCGAGGAACGAGTACGACTGCGGGCCGAAGAACTGCCACCACAGCGGAAACGCCACGAGCGTCAACGCGATGCCGGCCGAGACCGCGAGTCTGGGCACGGCATTGCGGACGGCAGGCCACAGCGAACGGGGCCTGGACACGTAGTAGACGACGGCGAAGATGGCGAACGACATCGCGAAGATGAGCAGCGGCTCTTCGCCGAGCAGGATCTGCAGCGCGACGATCAACCCGAGTCCGACGGTGTTCTTGGTGGTCCCGCCGCCGTGTGCGATGCGGGTGACCAGCATGGCGATCACCGGAAGCAGGAACAGCACCACGAAGTTGGGGTGCCCGTTGGCGTGTGAGATCGCGCCGGGCGCAAAGCCGCACAGCGCGCCGCCCATTGCCGCGGCGCCCTTGGACGCATTGAGCTGACGGGAAAACAGCCAGAACCACGCGAACGCGGTCCCCGCCAGGCCGACGGTGAGAGCGATCGCCCAGGTGACCGTCGGTCCGAAGAGCAACGTGATCGGGGCCAGGGGGATCGAGACTCCGAACATCGCCGTGTTCGCCATCAGATTCACCCCGAGCGGATAATTCTGCAGGTCGCTCCACAGTGGATTGTCCAGATGCGCGACCGAATTGGCGGCGACGGAGAAGAACCACTCCCACATCGTCTGATCCTGGCCGCTGTTGTAGAGGTAGCCGCCGCCCAGATTGCGCCACTGGCCTTGCAGGACGTAGAAGGCGGCGACCAGAAATCCGACCGCCGCAACGACGTCACCGCGCCCGACGCCGGAGTGTCGAGCCGGTGCCGTTGTCGGCTGCCGCTCGAGAACACTCTGGTCGTGGGTGGTCATCGCGTCGAGGTTACAGAAAGATCACGATGGGCGGAAACTCGAACGACCGGCGTCACACGGTGAGCGAGGTGGTGGTGCAGGGGCGTGAAGTTCTCATCCGATCAATTCCGCGAGTTCGACTGTGGAGTGCTCGGCGATTTTCTTCTTGCTGGTCATGAAATCGCGCGGACGGTTGATGCAGTCCGCGGCGATGAGTTGGCCGTCGCGGAGGTAGTAGCAGGTGAAGTCGCGATCGCGCTCCGGGTCGCCGTTGACGACGACCTCGTCGTATCCGGTGCCCAGTCCGGCGATCTGAAGCTTGAGGTCGTACTGGTCGGACCAGAACCACGGCAGCGCGGTGATGGCGGCGGACCCTCCGGTCAAAGTCGATGCCGCCACCTTCGCGTGTTCGTTTGCAGCGCAGACTCCTTCGAGGCGGACGCGCCGCGAGTAGCGGGCAACGTGGTAGGCGGCGCAATCGCCGGCAGCGACGATATCGGGATCGTCGGTGCGGGTCCGATCGTCGATGACGATTCCGTTGTCGACGGCGATCCCGGCCGCTTCGGCGAGTTCGGTGTTGGGGACGATGCCCACCCCGATGACCACCAGATCTGCCGGGAGCGTGTCTCCGCCGGCCAGCACGACCTCCCGCACACGGCTGTCTCCGCGGAACTCCTCCACGAGCGCACCCGTTCGGATCTCCACGCCCGCCTCGCGGTGGATTCGGGTGAAGAACGTCGAGACCACCGGTGCGGTCACGCGTTCCAGAACACGCTCCGCGGCCTCGACGACGGTGACGTCGAGACCCGATGCCCGGAGGGACGCTGCCGTTTCCAAACCGATGTAACCGCCACCGACGACGACTACCCGTGTTCCCGGCGTCGCGGCGTCGCGTAGCGATGCGGAGTCGGCGGCGGTCCGCAGGTAGTGGATGCCCGCCAAATCTGCTCCGGGAGTTGCCAATCGGCGAGTTCGCGCGCCGGTGCACAGGGCGAGCTTGCTGTACGACTGCGTGACTCCGGAATCGAACGTGACCGTGCGAGCCTCACGATCGATGCTGCTCACCGAACCGTCGACCAGCTCGATGTTCTGCTTGTCGTAGAAATCCGCCCCGCGGATCGCCATGGCCTCGAGCGTCGAGGTGCCGGCCAGATAGGCCTTCGACAACGGGGGACGTTGGTAGGGCAACGTCCCCTCGTCACCGATGAGAACTATCTCCCCGGCCCACTTTTCGCGTCGCAAATGTGCGGCGAGTTGAGCGCCGGCGTGGCTGGCACCGATGATCACCGCGCGCTCGGCGCTCACCTAGGCCTGCTGCTTCGGGGTGAGGCTGACCATCATCTTGGATATACCTCTCACGAAGTTGGACTGAACGTACTCGGGCTTCCCGACCACTTCGATGTTCTCGAACCGGGTCAGCAACTCCTCCCAGAGGATTCGCAGTTGCATCTCCGCGAGCCTGTTGCCCATGCACCGGTGCACGCCGAACCCGAACGCGATGTGGTTACGTGCGTTCTTGCGGTCGATGATGAAGTCGTCCGGCCGATCGAACACGCGCTCGTCACGGTTGCCGGAGGCGTACCACATGACCACCTTGTCGCCCTTGCGGATGAACTGGCCGTTCAGGATCGTGTCTTCCTTCGCGATCCTGCGCATGTAGGCCAGCGGCGTCTGCCAACGGATGATCTCGGACACCATGCCGGGCACCAGATCGGGATTCGCCTTCAGCTTCTCGAACTGATCGGGAAACTCGTTGAGCGCCAACACTCCACCGCTCATCGAGTTACGCGTGGTGTCGTTGCCGCCGACGATGAGCAGGGTGAGATTCCCCAGGAACTCCAGCGGCCGGTCGATGAGATCCTTCGTGTCGTCGTTGGCCTGCAGCAGCGAGATCAGGTCGAAGCCGGGCTCTTCCCCTGCTGCTTTTCGAGCGGCCTTGTCGTGCCAGAGAGCGCTCAGGCCCTTGGCTGCGTCGACCATGGCGCCGAACACCTCGTCGTTGTCAGAAGGACCACCGTTGGTCTGTTCCATTGCCGTCGCCAGGTCCGACCACTCGACGAGCTTGTGTCGCTGCTCGTAGGGGAAATCGAGCAACGTCGCCAGCATCCGTGCCGTGAGTTCGACGGACACCGTGCGAACCCAGTCGAACGGCTGGTTCACGGGAAGGTCGTCGAGAACTTCCTGCACCCTGGACCGGATCAGGTCCTCCATCTCGCGGAGATTCTTCGGGGCCACCACCCCTTGGACCGCGGCGCGCTGAGCGTCGTGACGCGGGGGATCCATCGCGATGAACATCGCGATGTCCATGAAGCGCGGCGGCTTGCCGATGATGATGAACGGCTCCGCCGAGAACACCTTGTGGTTCTTGTCGACGGCGATGATGTCCGCATGCCGGGTGACCGACCAGAACGGCCCGAACGGGCTGTTCGGCTGGAAGTGCACCGGCGCTTCGTTGCGGACGCGCTCGAAGTACGACTTCCAGAGGCCTTGGCGGTACAGGAACGGGTTGCTCAGGTCGATGTCGGCGAGATCGACCTCGTCGACCGGCGGAATCGGTGTCTCGGTGAACATGACCTGGCCGTCGGTGCGGGTCACGATCCGACGCGTCTTGTCGTAGAGGTGCGCGCCGCGGATCTGCAGTTCCATCGGGATGACGGATCTCGCGGTGGTCGCGACGGTGTCGGCGATACTCATGGCTCTCTCCTCCGGTCCGCAGGTCAGATCTGGAATTCGGGCACGCGGACCGTCAAGCCGTCCCAGGATTCGCGCGCGGTCATCTGGCACGACAGCCGAGATGTCGGTTCACGCTCGGGGTTCATGGCGAGCATGTCCTCCTCGACCTCGTCGTTGGTGCCGACGACGTCGCTCCATGCGTCGTCGACGACGACGTGACAGGTTCCGCAGGCTGCCTCGCCGCCGCAGTCCCCGTCGATACCCGGGATGGCGTTGTCGACGGCAATTTGCATCAGGGATGTGCCCTCGGTCAGCGGTGCCTCGTGCTTCTCGCCGTCGTGCGTGACAAAGGTGACGTTGGCCATGGTGTTCTCCTCGCTGAGTAACTGTGTTCCAAGTCTCACTGCGATGGGCTTTCCGAACCAGGCTCGAAAGCGTCGATTTGTTGTTAATTTGGCTCACGTGAGATCAACGGAGTCCGGAGTGCCGCCGCTTGCCTTCGCGCAGCTGCTCGGTAGCGGCGCGCTGGGCGAGCGGGCCGAGGCGGCGTTCCGACGCATCCTGGTGCGTGACGGCGTCAGCATGACGGAGCTGGTCACCCGCGACGGACAGGTGCCGCTGCGGTGGTTTCGGGAGGTGTACCCGGACCTCGACCGTCAACAGGGGTTCCGGCTCGGCGCGACGTTCGCGCAATACGTGCAGCCCACGTCGTTCGGCCCTCTCAGTCTTCCGCTGATCAGTGCCGGATCGGTGGCAGAGATGGTCGAGTTGCTGGAGTTCCTCCCGCTGGTCTCGACGGCTCTCGCCGTGCACATCCTCCATACCGATCGAGGGTTGACCATCGGACTTGCCGGGCGCACGGGGGACGACGGGCTCGACAGCATTGCTGTCGCGTACGGCGGTTCGTGCCTTCTTCGTCTGATCGATATGCTCGCAGGCTTCGCGGACGCGGTCGAACTTCACCTCGATATCCCGGCCCCGGAGCGCGATACGCTCGACGACGACGAGATCCGGCGCATCGTGTTCGATGCGCCGTCACCGTTCGTCTTCGTGCCGGCGGCCATCCTCGACGAGGCATGCCGGTTCTCCGATTCGTTGTCGTATCAACTGGGGATCGCGGAACTGCAGAAGGCCGTCGACGGCCGTCGTACGAAGTCGTACACGGACACCGTGCGCGCGCTGTTCGACACCGACCGCGAGTGCACCAACAGTGCGCACTGTGCCCGGAGAATGGCCGTCTCCACCAGCACCCTCAAACGAAAACTCGGCAACGAGGGAGCCACGTTCCGTGCGCTACGTCAGGCGTTCCTTCAGGAGCGCGCGACCGTGCGTCTGCTCGACGGTTCGGTGACGGTAGGGGAGATCGCCGCCGAACTCGGCTACAGCGACGTCGCCAGCTTCTCGCATGCGTTCACGCGATGGACCGGACGCTCACCGAGGGAGTTTCGATCTCGCACCGCAGCACCGAGGTAGTGCGTTCACGGTCGACGATCGTTCAATTCGTGCGCACGACCAGCGCGAAGGGTCCGATGTCGGTGACGGTGAAGCGAGGATCCTCGAACAGTGACTGCGGGAAGGTGACGGTGTAGCGGCGCACGTTCGGGTCGTTCGGGTAGACGTCCTCGGCCAGGCGCAGGGTGTAGCCGTCGGCACCGCGGCGGAACAGGAACGCATCCGGCGCGCGCCACTGGCTGGTGTCGAGCGCGTCGACCAGCTGATCGGGCGTCTCGAGCTCGGTCCACTGCTCGATGGCGTCGGCTCGCTGATCGAACTGCGCCAGTGGGTTGGCGTAGTGCGAGGTCAGTCCTTGGAAGCCGAAGTACGGGTAGTAGCTGAGGAACGACGTGTCCGCCGTCAGCAGGACGGTTTCGTCGCGCGGACGCTGGGTCTGCTCGGTCAGGGCGGCGTCGACCTCGCGGTAGTACGAGACCGCGCTCGGCGGACGCATGTCGGCGCGGTTGCCGTCACCGTCGGTGTCGGAGTACGCGACGGTGATCTCGGTCTGCAGTACCTGGGGGATGTTCTGCGCGTAGGTCATCGCACCGATGGCTGCTACGACGACAGCGGCGATACGGAACTTCGGTGGCTCGTTGATGGCCTGATAGATCGCGTGGCTGCCCTCGAGGAAGCCGAAAACGCCTGCGCTGCCGAGCAATACGATCAGCACCGCTTCGAGGCGGAACGAGAGCAGGGTGGTGCCCGCGGCCGTGGCGGCCATGGAGAGCAGCGTCCATAGATAGATGGAGACGACGCCGACGCCCAGTGCCTGCGCTCGGCGTGAGGACGAGAACCGCACCGCCACCCACACCGTGCCGATGAGGCACAGCATGCCCATCAGGGAGAACTCGAACATCGGGAAGGGAAGTGTCGCACCGGCTTCGGGCAGATAGTGCAATGCCGTGCCCGACGTGGAGGGTGCACCACGCAGGAATTCGATCAGGTACGGCAGCCACACGGTCGCGGCGATGACGCCCGATATCGCAGCGATCGCGGCGACCTTGATCGCGATGGGAACCAGTACGTTCCAGGACTTCTTCTCGCGATAGGCGAGGACGGCGGCGAACAGCGCCATCAGTACGACGGTGAACGCCGCCAGGCCGAGATACAGCGTGTAGAACGTCGCGGCCAGACCGAGAAAGAGTCCGGTGCCGACCACCGCTCCCCATCCGCCCGATGCGGTGCGCCCCCCAGTCGGGATCAATGTCCCTTTCTTGCACTCTGACTGACTGGATGCCACATTCATCCCGGCGGGCCGGTGCAATGCTCCCCAGGCGAGGACCAGCGCGGGTGCGAAGAGCATCACGATCACGGCGCTGTATGCCTCGGGGGAGGCGTGCGCGACGACGAGTGCGGTGGTGACGGCGCTGACGGCGACGGCCCAGTCGGCTCGGATCAGCGCCTTCCACAGCACGAACGACACGACGGCAGTGACGGCGAGCAGCCCGATTGCGTACGGCTTGAACACTTCCCAGCCGTCTATGCCCAAGATGTTGCCGACGCGGCCGCCGAGCCAGAACCAGCCGGCCGGATAGAAGGGCGGAATGTCGGCGTACGTCATGTCGCGCAACGACGCCGAATCCGTCAGTCGCGTCAGGTATTCGGTACGGAACTCCTGGTCGACGGAGATGCCGAACAGGTAGAGCTTGGTTGCAGCCAGCGGCATCCCGAGGGTGACGGTGACGAATCCGCTCAGCCCGATCCACGCCGCGAGCCGAGCGACCCACGGCCACTTGTGAATCCGGTACAGGTAGATCGACGCGGCGAACAGTGCAGCGGCGGTCACCTGCCCGAGCGTCGTGATGGCGCGGGTGACATTGGACGAGTTGAACGCCGGCCACTGAACCAGTGAGAAGGCGTACAACCCGACCGTCGCCACGACCACTGCGACGAGCACACCGAGAGCGATTTCCCCGACGGCAGAGGCGGTTCTGCGAGCCGGTGCAACCTGCTGTGTCATGAAAACTGAAATGCCGTCGAGATCAGATGGGCAGCTTGCGGAAGATCGGCCGCGGCACGTGCCGCAGCACCATCATCACCAGACGCCACGGTGCGGGAGTCCAGATCAAGGGGGTGCCCTTGCGTGACGCGTTCACCGCGAGCTTCGCGATGACCTCCTTGTCGACGGTCATCGGGGCTTCCTTGACGTGCGCGCTGAACTTGGTGCGCACCATGCCCGGGCGAACGACGGTGACCCGAGGTCCGAACTCGCGCAACGCTTCTCCGAGTCCGAGGTAGAAACCGTCGAGTCCGGCCTTGGTGGAGCCGTAGACGAAGTTGGAACGACGAACCCGCTCGCCTGCCACCGAGGACATGACGATTATGCGGCCGTAGGCCTGCGCCTTCATCTTCTCGCCCAGCAGCACGCCGACCGAGACGGAGGCGGTGTAGTTGATGTTCGCGGCGAGGACGGCCTTGCGCTGGTCCTGCCAGAGCTGTTCGGCATCGAAGTCGACGGCGAAGGCGACGATGGCGACGTCGACGTCACCCTTGGCCCATGCCGCGTCGATCACCTTGGGATGCGAGGCGGTGTCGAGTGCATCGAAGTCGATGATGTCGACGGACTTCGCGCCCTTGGCGTTCAGTTGGGCAACCGCGCTCTCACGAAGCGGGTCGTTCGGCAGCGCAGCGAGGATGACACGTGCCGGAGACTTCGACAGGTACTCCTCGGTGATCGCGAGACCGATCTCGCTGGTGCCGCCCAGAACGAGAATCGTCTGGGGGTTGCCTACGGCGTCTATCGTCACAGCAGTTCCAGCCTTCTAGCCATATCGGAGGCGAAAACGCCTGTGGGGTCAACGGATCGGCGGACCTTGATCCACTCGTCGATCCGCGGGTACATCGAGTGGAAGGTCTCGGCGTCGGTGCGCGAATCCTTCGCGGTGTACAGACGACCGCCGAATTCGAGCACCCGCTTGTCGAGCTCGCGGACGAACTCGTTCAAGCCCGGCTTGATCGGGAAGTCGACGCAGATGTTCCACCCTGGAATCGGAAAGCTCAGTGGCGCTTTGTTTCCGGGCCCGAACAGCTTGAAGACGTTGAGGAACGAGTAGTGCCCGGACTTCTGGATGTCGACGATGATCTTCTTGAACTCGTCGACCGCCTCCGGCGGAACCACGAACTGGTACTGGAGAAAGCCCTTGGAGCCGTAGGCACGGTTCCACTCACCGAACATGTCCAGTGGGTGATAGAACGCCGTCAGGGACTGGACCTTGTTCCGGTAGTTGCCGGCCTTGCGGTACCAGACCTCGCCGACGGCGGAGAACGTGTACTTGTTGGCCAGGCCGTTGGGGAAGACGTCCGGGAACGTCACCAACGGCTTGGCGTTGAACCGCAGCGGGTCCTTCTGGAGTTTGGCCGGCAACTGGTCCAACGTCGCGAGCGATCCGCGGGAGAGGGCCGCGCGGCCGAGCTTGGGCGGCGGGGCGACCGCGTCGAACCAGGCACTCGAGTAGTCGTAGTTGTTCTCGCTGCCGTCGCTGTGCAGGGCGATGGTCTCGTCGAGGGTGGTGGTGACGTCGCCGTCGGCGATGAAGTAAGCCGTCTCCGTCGGCGTCATCTCGATCGTCGCGCGCAGGATGATGCCGGTCAGGCCGTTGCCGCCGACCGTCGCCCAGAAGAGCTTGGCGTTCTTGCCCGACGGCGTCAAGTGGCGGACCTGACCGTCCGCGGTCAGCAGTTCCATCGAGCGGACGTGGTTGCCGAAGCTACCCGCGCTGTGATGGTTCTTGCCGTGAATGTCGGTGCCGATGGCCCCGCCGATCGTGACCTGGCGGGTACCCGGCAGCACCGGTACCCAGAGGCCGAACGGCAGCGCGGCACGCATCAGCTGGTCGAGGTTGACGCCACCGTCGACGTCGACGATCCGCGTCGACGCGTCGATGCTGTGGATGCCGTTCAAGGCATTCATGTCGATGACCAGGCCGCCGGAGTTCTGCGCGTTGTCACCGTAGGAGCGGCCGAGGCCGCGGGCGATGACGCCGCGTCGGAGGTGGGCCGGCTTGGAGTCGTTCTGCTCGGCGACCTGCTTGACCGCGTTCGCGATGAGCTCGGGGTCGGAGGTCGAGAGCACCTCTCCGGTGGAGGGAGCGGTGCGGCCCCAACCGGTGAGTGTGCGGGTCTGCGTGGGTAGCGGCGCAGTGTTCCCGGCCTGTGGTTCCAGGGGGAAGAGTGCGTCGTCGGCTGTCGTGGACATCGCTCAAGAGGGTACCCGCACCGCAGCAGCGGCTAGTGTCAGTCCTCGTGTCCACCCCCGACCGCTCCGCAGAAGAAGGCTCCACGGGCGACGACTGGTCGCCCGAGAACGACGAGTTGCAGCATCACGTCCCGCTACCCGTCGAGTTGCCGCTGACCGAGAACATCGCCGACGCGGCCCTCGATCTCAAGACGCAGGTGGTGCGTTTCTTGGCGACCGGTGTGCTGTCGGCCATCGTCGACCAGGGCGTCAACCTGATCCTGCACTTCGTGTTCGGCGTCGGTGTGACCCTCGCCAAGGCCATCGGCTTCGTACTCGGAACGACGACGGCCTACCTGATCAATCGTCGATGGACGTTCAACGCGGCCCCGTCACGGGCCCGGTTCTTCGCCGTCGTCGCGCTGTACGGAGTCACCTTCGCCGTCCAGGTGGGCATCTACACCTGGCTCTACCAGGCTCTTCCCGACGGCTTCTGGTACGCCAACGTGGCCTTCGTCATCGCGCAGGGCACGGCGACGGTCATCAACTTCCTCGTCCAGCGATTCGTGATCTTCAAAATCCGCTGAGTCGCGGGGTTCGCCGGCGCGGGTTCGCCAGCGCGGGTTCGCCCCGTGTGGTTCGCAAACGCGCGCGCACTTGCCAAATGCGCGCATTCTCGTCAGCGGTCAGGGGCGATTTTGCGCGCGTCTGAAGAATGCGAGCGCGTTTGCCCACATCTGGCGTCGTCGCCTCGTCCCGCCGCTCAGGAGAAGTTCGGCAGGTCTCTGCGTTCGAGGGCGTCGGCGAGGGTGGGTGCGGCTTTGACTTTGCCGCGGGTTCGCAAACGCGCGCGCATTTGCCAAACGCGCGCATTCTCGTCAACGGTCAGGGGCGATTCTGCGCGCGTCTGGCGAATGCGAGCGCGTTTGCCCGGATCTGGTGGCGTCGCCGCCGCTCACGAGAAGTTCGGCAGGTCTCCGTTTTCGAGGGCTTGGGCGAGGGTGGGGGCGGCCTTGTCCTTGTCGGAGAGTTCGTAGGTCAGGGGTGTGCCGTCGCGGGCGGTGGTGGGCCAGTCGATGCCCAGGGCGGGGTCGAGTGGGTTGATGTCGCGGTCCAAGGCCGGGGTGTATTCGAGGGAGCACAGGTACATGACGGTCGAGTTGTCTTCCAGGGACAAGATGGCGTGGCCGAGTCCTTCGGACAGGAACACTGCTTTGCGGTCGATGTCGTCGATCAGCACCGAGTCCCACTGCCCGAACGTCGGTGATCCGACGCGCAGGTCGACGATGACATCGAGGAAGGCTCCGCGGGCGCAGGTGACGTATTTCGCCTGCCCGGGTGGGTTGGTGGTGAAGTGGATCCCGCGTAGGACCCCGGCGGCGGAGATCGAGCAGTTCGCCTGCAGCAGCTCCAACGACCGCCCGGTGGTGGCCTCGAACGCCGACGCTTTGAACCACTCGAAGAACACGCCGCGGTCGTCGCCGAACTGGCGTGGGGTGTACTCGTAGGCACCGGATATTTTCAGTTCACGAAAGGTCATCGGTTCCCTCGGTCGATCAATTCCAGCAGGTAGCGGCCGTACCCGGACTTGACGAGCGTCTCGGCGCGCACGCGCAGTTCGTCGTCGGTGATGAATCCTCGTCGCCAGGCCACTTCTTCGGGTGATCCGATCTTGAGGCCCTGGCGTTGTTCGATGGTGCGCACGTAGTTGGAGGCGTCGAGCAGGGAGTCGAAGGTGCCGGTGTCGAGCCAGGCGGTCCCGCGAGGCAGGACTTCGACGTGGAGGCGGCCGGCCTCCAAGTAGTGGCGGTTGACGTCGGTGATCTCGTATTCCCCACGGGCGGACGGGGTGAGGTCGCGGGCGATGGCGATGACGTCGTTGTCGTAGAAGTACAGGCCGGGGACGGCGTAGTTCGATTTCGGGGCGGCGGGTTTTTCTTCCAACGAGATGGCTTTGCGGTCGGCGTCGAATTCGATGACCCCGTAGGCGGTGGGGTCGGAGACCTCGTAGGCGAACACGGCTCCGCCGTCGATGTGATCGAACCGCGACAGTTGGGTGCCCAGGCCGGGGCCGTAGAAGATGTTGTCGCCCAACACCAATGCCGCGGAGTCGGTGCCGATGTGCTCGGCACCCAGGACGAAGGCTTGGGCGAGACCGTTCGGCTCGTGTTGGACCTTGTAGGTCAGTGAGATGCCGAACTGGGAGCCGTCACCGAGGAGGCGGGTGAATTGGTCGGCGTCCTGGGGTGTGGTGATGATGAGGATCTCGCGGATCCCGGCCAGGATCAGTGTCGAGAGCGGGTAGTAGATCATCGGTTTGTCGTAGACCGGGACCAGCTGCTTGCTGACACCCATCGTGATCGGATGAAGACGCGAGCCCGTGCCGCCCGCCAGAATGATTCCCCGCATGACCGCGAAGTCTTCCAGACCCTCGGATCACCCGCTCGCTTGTGCCTGCCCCGTTTCTGCTGCGTGAGCTCCGAGGTGCACCTACGCTCGCCGCATACCCAGCCTTCCGAGAGAGCCGAGGACAAGCCACGTGACGACAACGCACCAGATCTCCACCGGTATCGATCAGGTCACCGCTCTGCTCTCCACAGTGACCGAAGCCGAACGCGCATCGGCCACGCCCTGCACCGAGTGGACCGTCGCCGAGCTGACGGACCACCTGGTGAACACCGCGGCCAACTTGGTGACCATGGCTCGGGGCGGCGAGATCGATTGGTCGGCGTCGCCAGAACCGTCGTCGGATCCGATTCCGCTGTGGAAGGAGAGGGCTCGCGAACTGCTGGCCGAGATCGATGCAGGTTCACCATTGCCGCTCGGCATGGTGGCTGCGGAACTCTCGGTGCACGCGTGGGATCTCGCGACCGCACTCGGGCGCGGCACGGACGATCTCGACCAGACGGTGGCGGAGGAGGGGATGGTGTTCATGTCGGCCAACATGACCGACGAACGGCGAGGCGGTGCTTTCGATCCTGAGCAGCCGGCACCCGACGGCGCAAACGCGTACGAGCGGTTGGCGGCCTTCGCCGGACGCACTGTCCGAGGGTCCTGACAGTTCCAGCGGCCGATCACTCCCACGGGATTCGGTACGGCGAAGTTCCGGTCTCGGCGATCGGAGTCGGCCATTCGGCCGGCCACAGGATCTGCGGATCGGCCTTGAGCCTTTCGACTTCCGGTGGCACCGGAGTTGCGTCCACCTCGACACGTTCCCAACTGCATTCACCCGACGCGACGCGGGTCGCGTAGTGGATCAGGTCGGCCGATGCCCGGCGTGAGGACGCCAGGCGGGCCAGCAGTTCCGCTGTGACGTATCGGGTTCCCGCCGGAGCTTTCAGATCGGTGTTCAGGGCCCGCGTGCGCGCGGCCTCGAGCTCACCGCAGGATGTCATCAGACGGTCGTACGCGGCTCGGGCGTGTGGAGGCAGTGACTGGATCATGCGTCCCGCCAGGGTTCGTCGCCGGTGCCAACGGAGAAGTCCTCGTCCGGAGTGTCGAGGACCGGTCGGATATCCGCGATCTTTCCCGCTTCGACGGACTGCTTGCCGTAGTCGAGGAAGTCGTTCAATGGGCGTAACGTGTCGTCGATCTTCTTGCCCACCTGGCTCTCGGGATCGCCGAGCGCGTCGAGGAACGCGCCGAAGTCATCGACCACCTGCTCGATCTTCGCAATGAGTTCCTTGGTCAGATCCATTGCTGTCCAGCAGATTTCGATGATACTTTCGACCTGCCAGGCCGTGCCCACCATCGGTACCTTCTTGATCATGACCTTCAACGCACCGCGGGCGTTGTCGACGGCGACCTCCAACTCGAGAAGTTCGACGATTTTCCGAACCACTGCCAGCGCAGCGTCACGGAGTTGTTCGGATATCACTGCACAGACCGCGGAAATCGTGCGGCCTGCGGGCCCCTCCCATCGCATTGCGGCCAGTTGTCGGTCGGCGTAATCGGTGAATGCCTGTGCGGCAGCGCCGTTCCAGTAGGCGTCTACGCGCCCCACACCTGCCGGAACGACTCCGACGCGGCTTCCATGGCGTCGCCTGCGATCTGATATGCGTGGCCGATTCTCCTGATTTCGTTTCAGTTGCCGGTGATCGGCATTGTCGCCTCGTTCAGGGGGCTCCACCCGCAGAGTTCGAAAATCGTTGTGTCGATCTCTCCGAGCCAGCCCGCGGCATCGTCGAGTAACTCTCGGACTTCGTCGACGACGGGATTCGGCGCGGGATAGTCGATCCCGTGGGCCGTCCGTAATCGGCTGCCTCGTCGAATTCGTCCACGTGGCCGACGGCGGCACGATCCGAGCTGCCACGATCGATGCCCGGTAGTGGCGGCGCGCTTGTGTGAGCGTTCAGCAGGTCATAGTTTCGCTGATCCTGATCGGCATACAGCCATGCCGCTCTGTTGAGTTCTGCACCCATTTCCCCGCAGTTGGCGGACAGGTGAACCTGCCGAGTGCGTGTCATCTCCTGAAACCGTGCGAGGTACGGCTGAAGTCGTTTCAGAATCTGCCCAACCACGTTCTCGCTCAGGCCCGCCTGATCGAGCAGATAACGATGACTGGCCAGAGTGTCGCCGCCGATGCGATCGAGAAGATGTCCGAGGCCGGCTATTTCCGAGGATCTGGCGATCAGCGGTTCGGTCATTGCGTCGCGGTCCTTCTCAGTGACGAGATGAGGCCGTCGACGTCCTCATCGGAGAGTGCGTTCTCGACATCACGGTCGGCAAGTACGACGAAGACCGCGACCTCTGCCGTGGCGAAACCGGTAGTGGTGACAACGTCGAATGTGGCGCGGGGAGGAGGGCAGTACGGCGAATCCGGTATGTCTTCCACCAGGGCTGTGTAGCGGACAGCCGGGACTCCGTCGACCTGTAGATACTCGGGGTCGCTGATCTGAACAGTGGGTGCCAGTGAACCGTCTCGGTTGGTGAAGATCATCGACGCCTTCTGCGCTTCTTGATAGGCGAGGACAGTCAAGTCCCCGGCACGTCGACCGGTCATTCCGCTGATCGCCGAAGACTCGAACTCACCCCCCTCGCAATCGAATCGACCGTGGAGGCCCATTGCGCCGTACGTTGCGGTCGACCCGTCCTCGCCGACCCACTCCGAGAAACCGTCGTTCCAATTTTCCCAGTCCGCAGGAATATCGTAGGTCCAGCCGAATTTGGTGGCGATGGGCTGCGGTTGGCCGTCGGGCACCTCGATCTTCGGTGGCGGCCGGTTCATGGACGGAAACCCCGGCGGCATTGGTGGCGGGGCTGTCGTCGAGCCCCTGGGTTCCGGCGACACCGGCGGCAGAGTCTGTACCCCCTCGTACGGCTCGGGCACCTGCGGTGCCAGCTGCGGGATTACCCACATGATTCCGAACAGCAGTGCCACCGATGCCGCGAGACGCAGCAGTATGTATCGAAGACGCATCGTCACTCCCCCCGAAGTCGAAGAGAAGCTAGCACGCGCGCCCGACAAGAACGGCCGTCGCCGACCAGCACCGGTAAAGTGCCGGTACATGAGAATTCTCGTCACGGGTGGGGCCGGGTTCATCGGCGCGAACTTCGTACATCAGACCCTCGCGCAGCGCCCCGACTCCCAGGTCACCGTGCTCGACAAGCTCACCTACGCCGGCAACAAGGCCTCCCTCGACCCGGTGGCGGATCGCATCGAGTTCGTGCACGGCGACATCGCCGACGCCGATCTCGTGGACCGCCTCGTCCGCGAGACCGATCTGGTCGTCCACTTCGCCGCCGAATCCCACAACGACAACTCGTTGACCGATCCGTGGCCGTTCGTGCACACCAACGTCATCGGCACCACCACCTTGCTCAACGCGGTCCGCGAGCACGACGTCCGCTACCACCACATCTCCACCGACGAGGTCTATGGCGACCTCGAACTCGACGACCCGGCACGGTTCACCGAATCGACCCCGTACAACCCGTCGAGCCCGTACTCCTCCACCAAGGCCTCGAGCGACCTGTTGGTGCGCGCCTGGACCCGATCGTTCGGCGTCCGCTCCACCATCTCCAACTGCTCGAACAACTACGGCCCGTACCAACACGTGGAGAAGTTCATCCCACGCCAGATCACCAACATCCTCAGCGGCTCCCGGCCCAAGCTCTACGGGGCAGGGCAGAACGTGCGCGACTGGATCCACGTCGACGACCACAACAGCGCCGTCTGGGCCATCATCGACGGCGGCCGCATCGGCGAGACCTACCTCATCGGAGCCGACGGCGAAGCGAACAACCGCACCGTCCTCGAAGCGATCCTCGAAGAGACCGGCAACCCATCCGACGCGTTCGATTTCGTCACCGACCGCCCTGGCCACGATCTGCGCTACGCCATCGACTCGACCAAGCTGCGTACCGAATTGGGTTGGACGCCAACGTATGTCGACTTCCGGGCGGGCTTGAAAGCGACCATCGACTGGTACCGCGAGAACGAGCAGTGGTGGCGGCCGCAGAAGGACGCCACCGAGGCGGTCTACGCGGCGAAAGAATCCGTACTGCCCTGAAGCCGGAACTAACTACTGCGTGACATTCGATGGCGCAGTAGTAGGTACACCGCGCGACGCATGAACGACGTCATCAGAGCCTTGGCATTACCGATGCGAACGTCGTTGTCGGACAGCAGTGTCGGGTCGCTTGCTTGCAGGGAGCGATGGAAGTCCGCGGCCTGACGTGCCTGCTGTGTCGCCAGTTCCACGCTCCACTGTCCCGAGTTGATTCGGAACGACGCCAGTGGTTGCGGAATTGCCACGATGTCGCCTCGTAGCGCAACCGCGATGAAGGTGGCCTGGTCGATCAGGTAGGGATGGCTGTTGTCCCACAACCCGATCTCGCGGAGTTCCGACAGCTTCATCATGACGCCGCCGGGTTCGCCGAAGATGTTGGCACCGGCCCGAACTGCGGTTCTGGCGGCGACTCGGCCCGATACCGTTCCGTGCAGTCCACCGAGCCCGCGGGCGGCGATGACCGTCTTGCCGTAGGCGTCGATCAGCGTCCGCTGTGCGGCGACCAGAACGGCAGACGGGTTGTCGTCGAACGCCCGCACCTGAGTGTCCAGCGCGGTGGGCGCGATGGTGTCGTCACCGCAGACGAGCTTGATCAGCTCGCCCGTGGCTTCCTCGGTGACGCGGTTCCAGTTGGCCTGCGCTCCGCCGCCGGCCGGGGTGGTCAGGAGGCGGATCCGTGGGTCGTCGAACTTCTGCGCGACGGCGAGGGTTCCGTCGGTCGACGAATGATCGGCGATGACCAGTTCGAAGTCCGTGAACGTCTGGGCAAGAATCGAATCGATGGTCTCGGCCAGATACTCGGCGTTGTTGTACGCCGGGACGACTACGGAAACACGGGGCGTCATGATGTGGGGGCCTGGCTCTTTCTGCGGAACGAGAAGTCGCGGTAGCCGAAGAAGCTGACGACTGCCATCACGGCTGTGACGACCAATTGTGAAGGGATGGGCGGGAAGTGGAAGACGGACACGGCGATCGTCATCAGGGAGATGTTGGCGACGAACGCGCCGAAGTTCACGACGAAGAACCGCAGCAGATCGCGTAGGAAGTGACCCCGCACGCGGAACACCAGGTAGCGGTACATCGCGAACGCGCACAGCACGTTGCAGAGATAGCCGAGCACGATCGCGGCGTGGTATCCGTACTGCTCGCCGATCAGCAACTGCCACAGGATGAACCACGCGGTACCCAATGCGGTGTTGACGCCGCCGACGAGCAGGAACGCGATCTTCTGATTCTTGACGATGCGCATCAGCGGCCCCGGCGCACCGTTCATGCCCGCCGGGGGAGCAGGAGTCTGTGGTTCGGTCATCGACCCACCGCCAGTGCTTGACGCGTCGCGAACAGGGTGGACGCAATACCTGCCGGCAATGTTCGGTGCGTTCGGCGATCGATCTGTGGCCAGACCGTCGACCGCAGCCGTAGATCGCGACCCTGGAACACCGCCAATGGGGACGCCGCCAACACCACGTTCGGTCGACGGCGAAACACCGTCCGGCAGGCTCCGAGAATCGAGCCGATGGTCACGGCCTCACCGGAGGCGAAGATCTTGATCGTCGGCGATATTCGTTGCGTGGCCGACATGGCAAGGGTGTCGGCGACCATCTCGGCCGCGTCGGTCACGTAGAGGTAGTCGCGCAACGTGTCCATCGGGACGTAGATGGAGACGGGGGAGGCCATGAGGTATCCCCGGCACAGGTGCGAGATCAGGCCCTGTGGTTTCGCGAGGTTCTGCCCCGGCCCGTATAGGTTCGCGAACCGGCCGATGGCCACGTTGATTCCGGAGCGTTCACCGAACTCGGTCGCGATGGCCTCGGACTGCAGCTTGGCAAAACCGTAGTCGCCCAACGGAACCGGGTTCGTTCCCTCGTGATGCGGGGCTCCGGTCGCGCCGGCGTAGACACCTCCGGCGGACGAGGCGAGGAACACGGTTCCGGTGCCCGCGCGGTCGGCGGCGACAGCCTCGATGTGCGCCAGGACGGTGCGGATCAGACCGTTCTCTTCGGCGAACTGTGCTGCACTGGTTCCGTTCACGCCCGCGCCCGCGGCCCAGATCACGTTCCAGGTATCGTCGGCGAAGGAATCGAAGAACTCCGAACAGCGTTGTAGCAGAGCCTGTTCGGCGGACACCGTGTCCGACCACGGGATGGTGCTGGTGTGCACTCGATGCCCGCGACGACCGGCCTCCCGGGTCACCGCAGCGCCGAGCAGCCCGCCGCTGCCGACGATCCACGTGTGCGTCGCGGTCACGCCGGCGGTGGGGGTTCGGTCGATGGCGCGGTGCGTCCGAGCGGGCCGTTTCCCGGGTCGGTGACTATCAGGTACGGCGGCTTGCCCATGGCGGTCTTGACGTTGACGCCCACGTACTCGGCCACCACACCGAGAGAGAACAGTGTTGCCCCGAAGCCGAACAACAGGATCACCATCGTCGATGCCCAGCCTCGCACCTCGGCGCCCGAATCGAAGACGAAGTACGACACCAGCACGTACGCCACCAGAATGAGGCCGAGTACCGCGAAAGCGATGCCGATGAAGCTGACCAGTCGCAGGCCCTTGGTGCCGCTCGAGAGCACCATCCGCCAGAAGTGCGAGAGCAAGGTGCGCAGTCGGTAGCCCGATCGACGGTCCACCTCTTCGCGCAACGCCACCGGGCTGGTCGTGACGTCGCCTGCGATCCAGCCGAGTGCGATGTCCAGGTATGCCTCGGAACCGGCGTAGGCGGCGACCGAGCGACCGACTTCACCGAGCACCAGGCGGTAGCTCTGGTAATCGATGGTGTTGTCCCCGGCCAGCGCCTTGGCGATCAGCCACTTCGAACCCTTGGAGGCTGCGTTGCGCCACATCCCGTGCGGTGCGACGTTGGTGGGCTTGGCGTAGACGACGGTGGACTGCTGGTCGAGGGCCGTATCCAGCATGCCGCCGATCGCCGCCGGATCGTGCTGTCCGTCCTCGTCCATCGTGACGATCCACTCGCCGCCGCTCGAGGCCATGCCGGCGAGGGTGGCGGGATGCTGACCGAAATTTCGGCTCAGCCACACCCCGCGAACGAACGTGTGCGCGGCTGTGAGCTGGCGAATCACCGCGGCAGAGTTGTCGGGTCCGTGATCGAAGACGAGCAGAACTTCCTCGACGATCATCGGCCGCCCGAGGGGAGTATGCGTCACCTGCGTCAGCGGAAGGATCTCGTCCATCAACGCGCTGAGCGTCCGTTCGCCCTGGTAGACCGGTACCACGATGGAGATGCGGTGCGGATCAGCGGCAGAGTCGTCGGACATCACGAGGTCTGAGCCTAACCGCTTTCGGGCTCTCCACCGAACTCCGGCGCAGAGGAGATTCTGCGTCGTCGCACATCGAGCACCACCAGGCCGACCAGCACCATCACTCCGCCGGCCATCGCGGCCAGTCCGAGTCGTTCGCCGGGCGGTCGGAAGGTGATCTGCAGGTCCGCGTTCTCGGTGCCGGGCGGCAGGTCGACGTAGAGGAAGATGTCGGCCAGCCCCTTCGTCTGCAGCTCCTCACCGTTCAGCGTCGCGGTGTAGCCGGGCCAGGCCAGACGCGAGAACACGACGCTGCCACCGTTGGGTGCGCTGACGTCGACGTGCTCCGAGTCCGCATCGGACGATCGGGGTTCGGCCGTGGCGTTCACGGTCGCGACGACGCGTCCCGACGACGCGGGAATCAATCCGTCGACGCGTTCGAGGACGTAGATCTGGCGAGCGGAGTCGGGCGTGGGAGCGGTCACCCACATCCAGCCTGCGGGTGCGGGCCGGGAGTTCGCGAGCGGATACTGGTTCTTCTGCAGCACGATTCGATCGAGTTGCATCAGGTCGGCGTACGTCTTGCCGGTGTACGGCTCGATCTCGAACACGCGCCGGAAGGCGTCCGTGCAGGTCGATCCCTCGTGCTCGAAGCACAGCAGGTTGGCGAAGTCGAGATAGCCGACGGGGGTGTACGCGTTGACGTAGTCCAGGCCCATGATCTTGGCGGAGTTGCCGTACACCTGGGAGTGCCAGGGCAGCCGGGTGTCGTCGGGTCCGTCGGCTGCGGTTTCGGTGAGCGCACGGCTACCGAGTTGCAGAGTCGCGCCCTGCCACTGTGGGAACTCGGCCTTGGCCTCGGATTGGGACGTGGGCAGCCACCACTTGGCGAAGGGCGGATCGTACGTGGCCACCTGGTACATCGCGACCGGCGCGATGGTGACCAGGAGCAGCGCCGCAGTTGCCCGGGTGGAGAAGCGGTGGGCCAGCAGCAGAGCGAGCGCGCCGACGAGCAGGATCACCAGCGCAGCGAGGACGTGGCGACCGAAGAATTCCGGACCCGACGAGCCGGCGCGAAGCAGCAGTACCAGCGTCAGCAGGCCGGCCGCGAGCAGCCGTGGCCGGAGCTTGTCCAGAGTTCCGTACCGGCTGATCAGAGTGACCACGAGAATCAGTGCGACGAGGGCGACGAACGGCAGAATGCGGGCGGGCCAGCGGATCGGCCCGATGTCGCTGGGACCTGCGGTGAAGATCAAGGCGAACGCCAGCATGATCAGTGGTGCCGCCAGCTCGCGCAGAGCCGCGGGCACCCGGCGCCACGCGATGAACGCCAGCGCGGGGACCACGAACCAGGCGATGTAGGTGACCGGCGATTCGGTGGTCTCGCCCGCCCAGGATTCGATGCTCGTCACGGCGGTCGGGATGCTCGCGGTGAGCGATTCCGACCACGGTGCCGTCAGGAAGTTGTCGTTGAACGTGCCCTCGTCACCGCTGCGCCAGGTGACCGCGGACGTGAGCACTCCGGGCAGGAAGGTGACGGCGCCGCAGGCCGCGGCAGCGATACCTACCGCGCACACCTTCAGTGCCGGACGCCACAGCCGCTGGAACAGTCGTTCGCCGATGGCGACGGATCCGATCATCACTCCGGCCATCACCGCGGCGTGGACGTATCCCACGCTGATGGCGAGGTAGAGAAAGACGAACGGCACAATCGGGCCGCTGCGGCCGCGGGCGTAGGACACCGAGCTCGCCCAGGCGTTCATGATCCACGCGGTGCCCATCAGCGCGGTCACCCACGAGGTGTTCTCGAAGAAGAGTGTGAACCCGACGAACGGTGCGCTCGCGCCCGCTACCGCAGCCCAGTTGGCTCGCGCTCCGTAGGCCAGAGCGACTCGAAACACGCCCCAGGCCAACAGAATCGAAAAGCCCAGTTTGACGACCGTTGCCAGCAGTACCAGGTTGTCGATCGACGGCGAGATGTAGTTGATCGCCATCTGCACGGGATTCCACAGGCCGCCCTGGCCCTCGACCGGGTAGTTGCCGGCCATCCACTGATCGAGCACCAGCGAGGGGAATTGCCCGTCGCGCATGATGCGTCCGAGTTGGAGCCAGTTGGGTACGGCACCCGATTCGGTGTCGTCGATGTAGAAGAAGCGGGGATCGACGCTGAGCACCAGGAGATAGCCGAGGACCACCACTGCAGCGACCGCTGCTCCCCACGCGAGGCGCTCTCTCCTGCTGTCGGGCAGGGCGGCGCGCGCGATGTGGGTATCCGTGGGGGTCAAGGGTCAACTCCGTGAGTTCGGGCAAAGACACTCGACTGTATCTCTCGAGGTGTCCAGGAACCGAAACGTCGACGCGCGAAACACGCAGGTGATCGCAAGACGGCCGACGCGGTACTGCTATTGCGAGTGACCGCTCTCTAAGTTAAATTAGCCCCACTCTATGACGGAGGTCACATGAACTCGAACATTCCTTTCGACGTCGTCATCACCGGCGGCACTGTCTACGACGGATCCGGCGGTCCGGGAGTTCGAGCCGATGTGGGCATCGTCGACGGCGTCGTGCGGGCCGTGGCCTCCACTCCGCTCGAGGCAGGCCCGACGACCGAGGTGGTCGACGCCACCGGTAAGTGGGTCACCCCGGGCTTCGTGGACGTGCACACCCATTACGACGCGGAAGTGCTCGTCGGGCCGGGACTCGAAGAATCCGTTCGGCACGGGGTCACGACGGTTCTGCTGGGGAACTGTTCGTTGTCGACGCTCTACTCCACTCCGGTCGACATCGCTGATCTGTTCAGTCGGGTGGAGGCGCTGCCGCGCGATCATGTGCTCAAGGCCGTCGATACGCACAAGACGTGGACCAGCCCCGACGAGTACATTGCAGCGCTCGAGCGCCTGCCTCTGGGCCCCAACATCGCAGCCTTGGTCGGTCATTCTGATCTGCGTGCGCACGTGATGGGCTTGGACCGATCTACCGACCGCAGTCAGAAGCCCACCCGCGAGGAATGGCGCGCCATGTCGGACGCGCTCGAGAAGGCACTCGATGCCGGGCTGCTCGGAATGTCGACGATGACGAACCCGTGGGACAAGCTGGACGGAGATCGGTACCGATCTCGTTCGCTGCCGTCCTCGTACGCACGGTGGAGCGAATTCCGTGCTCTGCACAAGATCCTGCGTAAGCGCGGCCGTCTGTTGCAGAGCATTCCGAACTTGAACACCAAGTACGACATGCTGTTCTTCCTCGCCTCGGCCACCGGGATCGGCCGCACTCCGCTCAAGATCTCGTTGCTGGCGGCGGCCGACGCGAAGGCCTCGCCGTGGATTCATCGGATCTTCGGCCCGCTCGCCCGCATCGTCAACGGACCGGGCAAAGGACAGTTCCGCTGGCAGCACCTGCCCACCACCTTCGACGTGTATTCCGATGGCATCGACCTCGTGGTGTTCGAGGAGTTCGGCTCGGGCCGCGCCGCGCTACATCTGCGAGAAGAGTTGGGCCGCAACGAGTTGCTGTCGGACGAGGCCTACCGCCGGTGGTTCCGCGCCGATTTCGAGAAGAAGTTCAGCTCGCGCGTCTGGCATCGAGACTTCGCGGACGCCGAGATCACCGAATGTCCCGACGCGTCGGTCGTCGGCAAGAACGTCGCGGAGGTCGCGGAAGAACGCGGTGTGCACGTGGTGGACGCGTTCCTCGATCTGGTGGTCGAGCACGGCCGAAAGCTGCGCTGGCACACGACGGTGGCCAATCATCGCAAGCGGCAGATGGACAAGCTGATCAACCAGCCCGGGGTGACCGTCGGCTTCTCCGACGCCGGTGCTCATCTGCGCAACATGGCGTTCTACAACTTCGGCATCCGGTTGCTGCACCGTGTGCACGACGCGCGAAACGACCGCCGACCCTTCATGACCGTGGAGAAGGCCGTGCACAAGCTCAGCGGCGAGCTGGCCGACTTCTACGGTCTCGACGCCGGACACGTGCGGGTGGGTGATCGCGCCGACATCGTGGTGATCGATCCGGCGGGTCTGGACGAGGAGGTCCTGGCCTACCGGGAGGAGACCATGCCGGAGTTCGGAGGCCTGAGTCGAATGGTCAACCGCAACGACCGGGCCGTGGCCGCCACCCTGGTCGCAGGCCGAGTGGTGTTCTCCGCTGGCGCCTTTGCGCCCTGGTTCGGTGTGTCGGAGCGCGCAGGTAGCTTCCTGCGGGCCGGCACACCTACGGCTCCGCGTCGCCGGGAGCGTGTGTGAGCCCGAGTCAACTGCAGCGTCGGACCGAGACGATCGGAAAGTTGCTCGACGCGACCATCGAGTCGTTGTGCGAGAAGGGCTATGCCGCAACCAGTGTCAGTGAGATCGTCAGCCGTGCAGGGGTGTCTTCCGGTGCCATGTTTCGGCATTTCGACACCAGGCTCGACCTGATCGTTGCCGCAGCAGACGAGGTTCGCCGACGCCAGTTCGTGGAGTTTCGCCGTGGCCTGTCCGGTTTCGGGAGCGCGTCGATCGAGCACTGCCTCGAATTGCTCAGGGCTGCGTGCCGCGCTCCGATCAACGGTGCCTGGTACGAGCTGTTGACCGCGGCCCGCAGTGACGAGGAACTGCGAGAGAGGCTGCAGCCGTTCACCGTTCGGTATCACGAGCAGATCGCCGAACTGGCTCGCACGCTACCGGTCGCCGGCGTGATCGATCCACGCCATCTGGAGACGGTGGTCTTCAGCGTGGTGCATCTGCTCGACGGGGAGGCGTTGGCCGCGGTGGTGCATCCGCAACCCGAGCAGGAGGCCATGCGGCTGAGGATGATCGCCCACTTGCTACGCGGCGGCACTCTGTACGCACTGAGCGACGCGGGATGACCCACTGGACGGTGCGCACTCCGGGTGCCGAGCTTCCCGTCTTCGAATACGGGGACCCGGCGGCGAAGTCCACAGTGCTGCTGGTGCACGGCTATCCCGACAATCGTCACGTGTTCGATCCGCTGATCGCCGAGCTCGGCGACACGGTTCGGGTGATCGTCTACGACACGCGAGGCAGTGGAGCATCCGCGCTCGAGCCCGCAGCGGACGTGTCCATCGAGCAGCTGGCGCGCGACGCTTTCGCGGTGGTCGAGTCGATTCCTGACGTCACCGGGAAGGTGCACGTCTTCGCCCACGACTGGGGGTCGGTCCAGATGTGGGAGGCGATGGCCTCGCCTCGCGCATCGACCCTGTTCGCGTCGTACACATCGGTGTCCGGGCCGAGTCTGGATCATCTGCGGCAGGTGGCACGGGCGCGGCTTGTGCGGCCGCATCGGTGGCCGTCGTTGGTGGGGCAGTTGGCCCGGTCCTGGTACGTCTTCGGGTTTCATGTACCCGTTCTGGGCACACGGGTACCGGACCTGTTGGCACGGCTGAATGTCGAGGGTGAGCCGACCCCGACGGTGGCTGACCAGCAGCGCGGCATCGCCCTGTACCGAGCGAACGTGTTGCGGCGTGTGCTCCGCGGGCCTGCTCCGCGGTGCGCGATCCCGACCACCGTGGTCGTACCGACACGAGACCGCATGCTGTCGACCAACCTCACCGACGGTCTCGATCGACGGATCCCCGATCTGCGCGTCGTTCGAGTCGATGCGGGCCACTGGTGGCCGTACACGCACCCCGCCGACGCCGCCCGCGTGCTGATGGCGAGGGTGCAGGAAGCGAAGTAGACGGCGAGCGTCGGACAGATCGGTCGGGGCCTGTGCAACCATGGTCAGTGGTCTTCTTCTCTCCACGACCGCACAGAGCCACTACTCGAACTGGATGGGGTACTTCTCGGTATGGACGGCACTGCTCTCGATCGTCTCGGCTCGCCATCGGATGTGTCGGCTGCTGCCGGCGGTGACGGTGAGCCCGAACTGACAGTTCAGAGATTGCTGTTCGACGGCCCGTCGCCCCTGGTCAGTGCCGATATGTACAGCTCTGTCGGTAAGGGAAATGCCGAGCGCACCCGCACGGGCGTTCGTATCGCCAAGCGCAGCGTGCTGCACACCAACAGCTACTTCGGACGGTTCCCGGCCAGCTACTGGCAGCGGTGGACCACCGTCACCGAGGTGGTGTTCCGGGCGACCGTCGCAGGTGCAGGTCGTATCGATCTGGTGGGCACGGACTACAAGGGTCACGAGCGCACGATGGCCAGTACAACGGTCGATTCCGCGAACTCGTCGACTCAGTTGGCCGTTCCCGTCGCCACGACGCAGTTCCTCGACGGCGGTGCGCTCTACGTCCGCTTCACCACCACGTCGAGCGAGTTGTCGGTACAGGACGCGGAGTGGACCGTCGCCGCGCCGGAGAAGCTGCGTCCCACCTCGGTGGTGATCTGCACGTTCAACCGCGCGGACGACTGCGCCAACACCGTCGCGGCCATGGCCGACGATCCCATCGCGCTGCTCGGGGTCGACAACGTCTACGTCGTCGATCAGGGCACCGATCAGGTGCAGACGCGCGAGAAGTTCCAGCGCGTGGCGGCCGAGCTCGGCGACAAGCTCGTCTACATCACCCAGCCCAACCTCGGCGGTGCCGGCGGGTTCACCCGCGGGCTGTACGAGGTGCAGGGCAAGGGCGGCGATCCGGCCAACGTGATCTTCATGGACGACGACGTGCTGTGCGAGCCCGAGGCGATCGTGCGGATGAACTCGTTCGCCAACATGACCGTCGAGCCCGCGATCATCGGCGCGCAGATGCTCTACCTCTTGCACCCCGATCGCGTGCATGTCGGTGCCGAGGTGGCGAATCTGCAGAAGCTCGAAGCCGGGGTGCACGTCAAGAATGCGATCTCGGACAAGAGTGCGTTCAAGCGCAAGCGTCAGCAGGACGTTCGCGTCGATGCCGGCTACAACGGCTGGTGGTCGTGCCTCATCCCGTCCGAGATCGTCGGTCAGGTCGGCTACCCGCTGCCGCTGTTCTTCCAGTGGGACGACATCGAGTACGGATACCGTTCTCGTGCAAATGGTTTCGCGACAGTCACGCTGCCCGGTGCAGCTGTGTGGCATGCCGACTTCGCGTGGAAGGACTGGGACGAGTGGCACCGCTACTTCAACCTGCGCAACGGCATGATCACCGCCGCCCTGCACATCGAGCTCGACGGTAGGACGCTCGCCAAGCAGCTGTTCACCGATCTGCTGCGGTACCTGGTGTCGATGCAGTACGGCATGGCGTACACGCTGATCAAGGCCGTCGAGGACTTCCTGGCCGGTCCGGAGAATCTGCTCGACGGCGGCATGGACGCTGCCGGTTCCATCCGGCGCGAACGTGCTGCGTACGGAGAAACGAAGCGGCACAACGCGAACGACGTTCCCGGGGTGCGTCCGGCGGATATGTTCATCACCCCCGCGGGACCGCACCCGAAGAAGAGCATGGAATTCGCCGTGTTGGCCAAGCGGATGCTCAATCAGTGGCGCGGCACGGTGAACCCCGGTCCGGTCGCCATCTCCGCCGACGACGCCCACTGGTGGCACGTCTCGCTGTTCTCCCACGCGATCGTCACCGATCGCTCGCAGGAGGGCGTCCGAGTTCGCCAGCGCAACAAGCAACATGCGGTCGAGCTGCTCAAGCGGGGTGTGACCGCACTCAAGCGTCTGCGCACCGAAACCCCGACGGTCGCTGCGTCGTACCGCGCAGCGGTGCCGAAGCTGACGAGCCGAGAGAACTGGGCTCGCCTGTACGGGCAGTAGCTAGTTCGACCGGACCTTGGGCGCCGTGCGAATCCGCACCACGACCTGCTCGTTGTCGGCCGTGTACCCGAGGTAGTCGAATTCTGTGCCGGTGCGTGCGACGAATTCCGTCCACGCCCGGTACTCGTGGTTGCGCCAGCCGGGGAAGTTGAAGTACTCGTCGAACACGATGACGGTGCCGACCGCGAGCCGATCGGCCACCAGATCCAGCACGGTGACCGTCGACGAGTACAGGTCGGCGTCGAGGTGCAGGAACGCCAACTTCTCGTGGTGGCCCTTCAGGAAGCCCGGCAGCGAATCCTCGAACAGCCCCGGGACGATCTGTGCGCCGGGCACTTCGGGGATGGTGTCCTGCTCGAACAGTCCCTTCGGAAAGCCCGTACGCCAGGTCTCGGGGAGGCCGGAGAACACGTCGAATCCGGCGACGACGGTGATGTCCTTGCGTGAGCTCAATTCCTCGGCGATGATCTCGAGCGTCGTTCCGCTGGCAACGCCGAACTCGAGTGCCATGCCGCGAATGGAGACCTCGCCGAGGGCGAACCGCAGCGTCGCGTGCGGCCGCAGGAACGTGGGGGCCTGCGGCATCATCTCTTCGGCGAATTCGGCACTCTGAGCGGCTGCTTCGACGTCGGAGGCGTACGGAATGTCGCGACGCATCCGCATCTCCAGGCCGCGGATGAACGAGTGCAGATCGTCGATCTCACGCCGCTGGCGTTCGAGGACGTCGAGCAATTTCGCCTGCTGATCGCTGGTCTGCTCGGCCAGCTGGGCGGTCTGCTGAGCCAGAACCTCGCCGATCGCTCGTTGAAGCTTCTCCCGTGCCGACGACTTGATGCGATCAGCGAGCTTCCGAGGTTCCGTCATGGGCACACGGTAGCGGTACCACGCGGGTGCGCGCACCCCTTAGCGGCAGCATCAGGGCCTGCGAAAGTGTTCCCGACGCCCCAGCCCGCGCAACCGGAACCATTCGGCCAGACCCTTCGGGTTACGGGTGGTGATCAGGAAGAACCAGGTGAACCGAATCCACTCCTGCGGCAACAGCTTTCGCATGCCGGGCTGCGACATGAGGTAGCCGCGATTGCGGTACGTGAAGTATCGCTTGGTCGCGTCCTCCGGGTACTGCGTGTGCATCCGGCCACCGAGGATCGGCTTGAACTCCTCGGCCCCGTTGGGGTGGACGTAGGCGGCGGTGAGGCAGGTGCCGAACTTCAGGCCCGATCGCTGCAATCGGCGGTGTACTTCCACCTCGTCGCCGCGCACGAACAGCCGTAGATCGGGCACGCCCACCGCGTCGATCGTCGACGCCTTGAACAGGGCACCGTTGAACAGCGAGGCGATGCCTTCGAGAAGATCGTCGTCCGGGTTCGCCGGGTCGATCAATTCGGACCGCAGCCGACGCCATTCGACGCCGCGGCGCAGCGGAAAGGCCAGCCGGTCCGGATCCTCGATGTCGCAGACGACGGGGGAGACCTCGTCGAGGCCGTGGGTGAGAGCGCAGTCGTAGAGGGTCTCGAGCACCTTCGGGCCCTCGGGGCGGCCGTCGTCGTCGGCGAGGAACACCCAATCCGCACCGAGCGAGAGCGCATACAAAATCCCGAGTGCGAACCCGCCCGCGCCACCCAGATTGTGCTGCGAACCGAGATACGTCGTCGGCAGGTCGATCGATTCCACCAGTTCGCGTACGGCGGGCTCGTCGGCATTGTCGACGACGACCAGATGATCGAGCGGACGAGTCTGCGCACCGATGACATCGAGGGAGAGAGCCAACAACTCACGCCGCTTGTGCGTGACGATGACCCCGATGATCTTGTCAGCCACCGGCACTGTCTTCCCGCTCGATCTCCTTCAAGATCTGCGCGACGTGGTCTCCCGCGTCGTCACCGTCGTACGCCCGCACCACGTCCTCGATGCCGCCCTGTTGCCGAATCTGGCCGTGATCGATCCACATCGCGGTATCGCACAGCTGAGCCAGGAATTCGTTGGAGTGGCTGGCGAACACCAGGATTCCCGAGCGCTTCACCAACTCCTGCAGGCGGTGACGCGCCTTCTTCATGAATTCCGCGTCCACGGCTCCGATGCCCTCGTCGAGCAGCAGGATCTCCGGGTCGATGCTGGTGACCACGCCCATCGCGACGCGCACGCGCATGCCCGTGGAGTAGGTCCGCAGCGGCATGTCCAGGTAATCGCCGAGTTCGGTGAAGTCGGCGATCTCGTCCATCTTCGCGAGCATCTGCTTGCGCGTCTGGCCGAGGAACAGGCCGCGAATGATGATGTTCTCGTAGCCGGAGATCTCGGGATCCATACCGACGCCCAGATCGAACACCGGCGCGACGCGGCCGCGGATGGTGGCGCTGCCTCGCGTCGGCTCATAGATGCCCGAGAGCAGCCTCAGCAGCGTCGACTTGCCTGCACCGTTGTGACCCACCAGTCCGACGCGATCGCCGTCCTTCAGGTTCATCGTGATGTTCTTCAGAGCTTCGACGACGACGACGTCGGAGGAGTTGCGGTCGATGGCACCACCGGCCTTGCCGAGGAACGCCTTCTTCAACGACCGCGTCTTGGCGTCGAAAATAGGGAAATCGACGCACGCGTCGTGAGTGCTGATGCTGATGGACAACTCGAATACCCCTAAACCCAGTAGGGCACGCGGGCCCGGTACTTCTTGAGTGCGACTATGGCCAGTGCCCATCCGACGACGGTGAAGCCGAGCACGATGTACCAGTGGTACGCCTGCTGATCCTCGCCGATCAGGGGGGCCCGGATGATGTCGAGGTAATGGAAGAGCGGGTTGATCTCGACGAGCTTGGCGCGGTTCGCGGCCTCACCGCCCATCGATTCGAGTCCCGAGGTGGTCCACACGATCGGTGTCATGAAGAACATCAGCGTCACGAAGCTGCCGAGGATCGGGGCGATATCGCGGTAGCGGGTGGCGACGATGCCGAACAGAATGGACACCCACACGGCGTTGAGCAGAATCAGCACCAGGGCGGGGATCGCGAAGATCACGGTCCAGTGCAGCCCGCCCTCGGGCCAGAAGATCGCAATGATGATCACGTAGATCAGCATGTTGTGGCCGAGCAGCAGCAGCTGACGCCACACCAGGCGATAGACGTGCACGCTCAGCGCACTGGGCAGCTGTTTGATCAGGCCTTCGTTCGCGACGAAGACGTCTCCGCCTTCGAGAATCGCGGCACTGATGAGGTTCCAGATGATCAGCCCGACGGTGACGTGCGGCAGGAACGAGCGCAGATCGATGTCCAGGAGTACCGAATACAGCAGACCCATCGCGATGGCCTGCACGCCGGTGGCGATGGTGATCCAGAACGGACCGATCACCGACCGGCGATACCGCTGTTTGATGTCCTGCCACCCGAGATGCAGCCACAGCTCGCGCTGGTTGAAACCAGTTTTCAGGTCGCCGAAAGCGCGCCGATAAGTCTGTGAGTCCGAAACCGGAGCAGGCATCTGGTCTCCTGCCTCGCTCTCGGGATCCTTCGCTGGTGCCGACACGACGGTCGACACTACCTCTCTTCGGAGACTGAGCTCATTCCGAGCTTGCTACAGATACTGGCCGGTACCGCCGCCGCCGTGGCCCCCGCCACCCTGGCCGCCACCCGGAGCGCCCATCACACCGGGAGGCAACGCGCCCTGGCGCATCTGTTCGAGTTGAGCCCGCGCTGCCATCTGCTGAGCGAACAGGGCCGTCTGGATGCCGTGGAACAGACCTTCGAGCCAGCCGACGAGCTGAGCCTGCGCAATGCGCAGTTCCGCGTCGGTAGGGACCACGTCGTCGCCGAAGGGCAGGACGAGGCGCTCGAGCTCGTCGCGCAGTTCCGGGGCGAGGCCCTGCTCGAGTTCGTGGATGGACGACTTGTGGATTTCCTTCAGTCGCGTCCGGCTCGCGTCGTCGAGCGGTGCGGCGCGCACTTCCTCGAGCAGCTGCTTGATCATCGTGCCGATGCGCATCACCTTCGCGGGCTGCTCGACCATCTCCGACAGGCCCGATCCATCGTCCGATCCGTCGTTCGCGGAGGATCCGGCGGCGCGGGCCGCAGCGGCCGTCGCTTCCTCGCGGCTCAGGGCGAGCGGTTCCCCGTTGGGGCCGATCACAACGACATGGTCATCGGGCGCGCTGTTCGGCTCGGATTGAGTCATGTATCCATCTTTACGCGTCGCTCGCCGTTGCGCGATCGTCAGGGGCGATTATCCTGGTTCGGTCGTCGGGAACAGTGGAGGCCGGGAGGATCGAGCGTGCGAGGTGGGCAACCGCTCCCTGGGGAAACAGGACGTGGAACACATGCTTCACCGGTCGGCGCTTAGAGTGTCCGGCATGGGTTACGACGTCGCGCGAGTGAGAGGTTCCATCCCCTCGCTCGGTGACGGGTGGATTCATCTCGACCCTCAGCTGGGGATGCTGATCCCGGACCGCGTGTCGACCGCTGTGTCCACTGCATTTCGGCACAGTGCCTCCAATCATTCGGCCGGCAACACTTCGGCCAAGCGCAGTGCGGCTCTGCTGGAATCCGCCCGCGTCGCGATCGCCGATCTTGTCGGTGCCTATCCGTCCGGTGTCGTCATCGGTCCGGACCGCGCGACGCTGCTGTCCTGGCTCGCGGATTCGATGAGTTCGCGGCTGGGCCTGGGAACCGGTCTGGTGCTCTCGCGTCTGGACGAGGAAGCGAACGTCGCACCGTGGCTGCGGGTGGCCAGCCGGTCGGGCGCGCATGTGCGCTGGGCCGAGGTCGAGATCGATACGTGCGAGTTGCCCACCTGGCAGTTCGACGATCTGATCACCTCCACCACTCGGCTCGTCGCGGTCACTGCTGCGTCGCCGATCGTCGGTAGTGCGCCCGATGTTCGGGTCGCGGCGGACTTGGTGCACGAGGTCGGTGGCCTGATCGTGGTCGACGCGGCCGGAGCTGCCCCGTACGCCCACGTCGACATCAAGGAACTCGGGGCCGACATCGTCGCGATCGACACGGCCGCGTGGGGTGGGCCGTCGGTCGGTGCGTTGATCTTCCGCGACCCGACGCTCCTGGAACAGCTGCCGTCGATGTCGTTGAACCCGTCGGCCAAGGGACCCGAGCGGCTCGAGGTCAGCAGTCACCAGTACGCGTTGTTGGCCGGCGTGGTCTCGTCCATCGACTACCTGGCCAATCTCGACGACGCAGCGACCGGGACGCGTCGTGAGCGCCTCGAGCTGTCGATCGGATCGCTGCAGCACTACCACGACGGTCTGTTCGATTACCTGATGAAGGCGCTCGGTTCGCTGGACCACGTGATGGTGCTGGGCAATGCACCGACACGCATTCCTACTCTGAGCTTCACCGTCGAGGGCATGCCCGCGGTGAAGGTGTCCGAGCAACTCGCGCAGGCCAGAATCGGTAGTGTCAGCGGAGTCCACGGCGGCAGTCGGTTGCTCGACGCGTTGGGCGTCAACGACGAGGGTGGTGCCGTCACCATCGGTCTGGCTCCGTACACCACCCGCTACGAGATCGATCAGCTCGTCAAAGCGCTCACCGCCCTCGCCCTCTGAGAGCGGCTGCGCCGCATGTGCACGGAACCTCGTAGCAGAGGTCGAGGTTCCGCTCACGACCGCCGACCTGCGCGCTACTGAATTCGCAGGATCACTTTCCCGATGGTCTCGGCCTCGTCGAGCATTCGATGACCCTGCGCCGCTTCGGTTATCGGGATCTCGGCGTGCACGACGGCGGTGACGCGGCCCTCGGAGATCATCGGCCACAGATGCGCGGTCATGTCTGCGACAATGTTCGCCTTGCTCGACGGCCCGGTTTCGGGTCGGCCACGCAATCCGGCTGCATGCACCGAGCCGCGCTTGGCGAGGAGTTTGCCGAAGTTTAGCTCGCCCTTCACTCCGCCCTGCATACCGATGGTGACGACGGTGCCGTCCATTGCCAATGCGTCGAGGTTGCGGTCGAGGTACTTCGCGCCCATGTTGTCCAGGATCAGGTCTGCCCCGTGATCCTCTGTCTGTGAACGGATCTCGGTGACGAAGTCCTGGTTCGTGTAGTCGATCAGGATGTCGGCTCCGAGGTCTGCGCACATGTCCAGCTTGTACTTGGATCCGGCGGTGACGGCGACGGTGACGCCCATCTGCTTGGCCAGTTGGATTGCGTGCGTACCGATTCCGCTGCCGCCGCCGTGAACGAGCAGTACCTGCCCCGAACGCATGTGCGCGTCCATCACCAGGTTGGACCACACGGTCGAGGCGACTTCCGGAAGTGCCGCTGCGACATGCAGATCGAGGCCCTGCGGAATGGGGAAGAGTTGGGTGGCGGGTACGGCGACCTGCTCGGCGTAGCCGCCGCCGGCCAGCAGTGCACAGACCCTGTCTCCGACGTTCCAGCCGCTGACGCCCTCACCGAGTTCGGAGATGATGCCCGAGCACTCGAGTCCGAGGATGTCGCTGGCACCCGGAGGCGGTGGGTAATTGCCCTGACGCTGCATCAGGTCGGCGCGGTTGACGGCGGTGGCCGAGACATCGATGATCACCTGTCCGCGGCCGGGGCGGGGGTCGGGGACCTCGGTCCATTCCATGACGTCGGGATCGCCGAATTCTTTCAGTGTGATGGCACGCATGTCTCCATAGTGCGCCTCCGGCGCAGTGGTGCGGTTAAGTGCCCTCTGGAGCGCTTAGCCGCGCCACTGCCGCAGGCACTCTTACAGGTCCCAGAGATTGATTCCGAAGTCCTCGGCATGCGTGTCGATCTCGGCGAGTTCGGCGTCGGTGAAGTCCAGGTTCTTCAACGCCGCCACGTTGTTCTCGAGCTGTTCGACGCTCGATGCGCCGATCAGTACCGAGGTCACGCGTGGGTCGCGCAGTGCCCAGCTCAGGGCGAGCTGCGCGAGGGATTGGCCACGGGTGGCGGCAATGTCGTTCAACGCCCGGAGATGCTCGACGTGGTCATCGGTGAGCCAGTCCGGATTCAGTGATTTACCCTGTGCTGCTCGCGAATTCGAGGGAACACCGTCGAGGTACTTGTCGGTGAGCATGCCCTGGGCCAGAGGCGAGAAGGCGATGACGCCCGCGCCCACCGCGGCGAGGGTATCGAGCAGTTCGGGTTCGATCCACCGATTGACCATCGAGTAACTGGGCTGATGGATCAGCAAGGGAACGCCCGCTTCGGCGAGCAGGTCTGCCATCTTCTGAGTGCCCTCGGGCTTGTACGAGCTGATGCCCGCGTACAGGGCTTTGCCCTGCTGCACAGCGCTGATCAGTGCGCCTGCTGTCTCTTCGATCGGGGTGTCGTGGTCGGGGCGATGGCTGTAGAAGATGTCGACGTGGTCGAGTCGCATTCGGGTCAACGATTGTTCGAGCGAGGACAGCAGGTATTTGCGAGAGCCACCGAAGCCGTAGGGGCCGGGCCACATGTCCCAGCCGGCCTTGCTCGAGATGATCAGCTCATCGCGATATCCGGCGAAATCCTCGGAGAAGATGCGGCCGAAGTTCTTCTCCGCGCTGCCGTACGGCGGGCCGTAATTGTTGGCCAGATCGAAGTGTGTGATGCCGAGATCGAATGCGCGACGCAGGATCGCGCGCTGGTTCATCAGCGGTACGTCGTCACCGAAGTTGTGCCACAGTCCCAACGACACTGCCGGAAGTCGCGGGCCACGTGAGCCCACTCGGCGGAACAGCATGGACTCGTAGCGATCGTCGGCGGCAACGTACGGCGGGTCGATGTAGGGATCGGTCATACCTCGACCATAGGGCGCTGTGCCGAACGGGGCCTCGAACCGCGCCAACCTACTCGTGGGTAGATTTCCCGCCTAAGATGACACGCGTGACGGCCGAATTAGCCATTGGTCCCGGGGGGGGACCCGCAGTGGCTCGACACTGCGGAAATGAAAGCATGGCGCGCCTATATGGACGGCGGGCAACGATTGATGGGGGTATTGAACAAGGACCTGCAGGATCGCCACGATCTGTCGATGGCCGAGTACCGCATCCTGGTGATGTTGTCGGAATCGGTCGACGGCTCCATCAGAATGAGCGAGCTGGCCGACGGTGTCCTGTCCTCGAGAAGTCGCCTGACGCATCAGATCAGGCGAATGGAACTCCAGGACATGGTGACTCGCAGTACCTGCGTCAACGACGGCAGAGGCGTGCTGGCGGTGATCACCGAAGAAGGGCGTCGGCGATTGTCGGAGGCGGCACCCACGCACGTCCGCGGCGTCCGCCAGCACCTCGTCGACATCCTCTCGCCCCACGAACTCGAGGTGCTGGGCGACATCTTCGAGAAGGTCGACGCCGCGATGGACGCGTCCGGCTCGACACCGCGACGGTGAGGGGCGATTGGGCCTCGGGCCGCTCGGCCGTTTAAGATCGCACACGGAAGCGTGGCAGAGCGGCCCAATGCACTCGCCTTGAAAGCGAGAGACGTGTAAAAGCGTCCGGGGGTTCAAATCCCTCCGCTTCCGCCACATGTTCGTCGTTCGAACCCGGTCCACCCGCAAGGTTGGGCCGGGTTCTTTCGTGACGGTGCAAGCCGAGCGGCATCGTTGACCTCGGAGTTGCGGACCTGTGTCGTCACTGAGTATGTCGTCGGACCGTCCGTCGAGCTGACTGCCGGGACCATTCATCGCGATGAGACGCACTGCGACAGTTCGAGTCTCGGACAGCGTGATGCGGTTGGCCTGACCAGGCTGGGTGCTGCTGCAATGGCCGAGCGTCACCGCGACGATTGTCGACGAGCAGGTATCGATACCGGCTCAGTGGGTACTACCTGCGAATGAGTGAAGAAGCGCGGCGCAACGACGGCGACAACGAGGGACCTCTGGAAGAGGAACTCGAGGAAAGTTTCGACGCTGTCGTCTCCGAAGGTGCCGAGCGATTGCATCGGACCGTGCGCACAGTGTTGATCACCGGATTCTTCGGCGGGCTCGAAGTTGCTCTGGGTGTGATGGCATATCTCGCAGTGCTGGACGAGACCGGAAGTCATCTGCTGGCGGGCCTGGCGTTCGGCATCGGCCTGGTGGCCATTTATCTCGCGCATGGTGAGCTGTTCACCGAGGACTTCCTGATGCCGATCGCGGCGGTGGTTGCCCGCGACGGAACACCTCTGCAGCTGGCAAGGCTGTGGGTCGGAACGTTGCTTGCGAATCTGCTGGGCGGTTGGTTCGTGATGTGGTTGATTGCACACGCGTTTCCGCAGTGGCTCGAGGTGCTGTCCGAGGCGGCACATCATTTCGTCGACGCACCGCTGAATCTCCAATCGATCTGCCTCGCCGTTCTCGGCGGCAGCACGATGACGTTGCTGACTCGCATGCAGCAAGGAACAACCTCTGATGTCGCACGGATCATTGCCGCCATGGCGGCAGGGTTCCTGCTGGCCGGATTGCAGTTGTTCCACTCGATTCTCGATTCCCTGCTGATCTTCGGGGCCATTCACGCGGGCGCGGACGTGAACTACCGCGACTGGATCGAATGGTTCGGCTACACAGTGCTCTTCAACATCATCGGAGGCGTCGTGTTGGTCACCGCGCTGCGCTTGGTGCGCACGAAGGAACTCGTGAAGTCCGAACGTCACCGGAATCCCGAGTAGTCGAGCAGAGCCGGAAGTTACGACATGCCATCCGATACCCACCGCTCCAGGCCCAATCCGGTCTCGAAGCGTCGCACGGCTTTCGAGATCGGGTCCGTGAATTCGAGTGCACTGGCGAGCAATTGGAGTGGGTCGGTGAAGTCGTCGACGGCTCGGCCGGATGCCGTCGGGTACAGATCGTCGCCGAGGATGGGTACGCCGAGTGAATTCATGTGCAACCGCAGTTGATGGGTGCGGCCGGTCAACGGTGTCAATCTATAGCGACCGAGTCCGTCTCGATGCTCCAGTAGCTCGACGGTGGTGTGCGCGTTGGGTTCTCCGTCGACCTGGTGGGCAGTGAATTGTCCCTTCTCCGAGACGATTCGACTGCGGGCGACGGTCGGCAGCGTGAGCGACGGGTCGTAGCGCGCGATTGCCTCGTACTCCTTGTGGACCTTGCGATCCTGGAAGAGAGTTTGGTACGCGCCGCGCAGTGTCGGATCGACGACGAACAGGACCAGGCCTGCGGTCACACGATCGAGCCGGTGAGCGGGCACCAGTTGCGGCAGTTCGAGTTCGAGACGCAATCGCACGAGCGCGGTCTGCAGAATATGTCCGCCGCGGGGGATGGTCGACAGAAAGTGAGGCTTGTCGATCACCAGCAACGCGTCGTCCCGGTGCACGATCGAGATATCGAACGGCACAACGGTTTCCGACGGTAGGTCGCGGTGGAACCAGACCGCCTCGCCGGGGAGGTACGGAGCGTCGAAGGAGATGGGACCGGCCATGTCGACGATGTGACCGGCGGCGAGCATGGCGTCGATCCGGTGCGGGGGAATGCGTGACTCGGTCGCTGTCAGGAAGTCACGAACGGTGCACCAGGTGCCGTCCTCGGGCATTCGTATTCGCGCGGGATCGAGACCGTGCCGCTTCGCCAGGGGCGGTTGCTGGCGTCGTCTCACCGGATGAGCGTATCCGCCCGCCGAGATCGCACTTGTGCAGACGAATCGGTGCCATCTGCCTGCACAAGTGCGAGTTCGCTACTCGCAGCCGATGCCGTCGTTGTCGCGGTCGAGATGAGGTCCGTAGCCGTACTCGTCCCGATAGACCGGGTCGGCTCCGGCGTCGCGCGCCGCGTCGCAGTTCTCGTACTGGAATGTGCCGCCCTGACGGGGTGCGGGCGCAGGAGCCGCCAGTGGGGCCGGGGGTGGGGGCAGGAGCACCGGGCAGAACTGGGCCGAACCACTGCTGCAGAGGAAATCGGTGATCGGATCGGCCGAGGCGACGGCCGGAGCGGTGACGAGCGCGGCCGCAGCGATCGCGCCGCTGATGCCGATCTTGACCAGCAGGTTCTTCGTCTTCATGGAACTCCAATCGAGGGGATGTGATGTGGAGCATCCTCGGCTGATTATTGAACTGTCAATCAAGTCATTCGAGTGACCTACGCCCGAGCGCACACGGGCAAGCGTGTTTGGAACCCATCGATTCGGCGTATTTACGAACGTATGAGCGAAAACGAGCAGGTCAACCAGAACCCCGAGAAGGATCCCGACGATTGGGTCACCGGCGACGAGCCGATGACCGGCCCGCAGAAGAGCTACCTGAGCACTCTTGCGCAGGAAGCGGGCGAGGAAGTTCCCGAGGGTCTCAACAAGGCACAGGCGTCGGAAATGATCGACAAGCTGCAGGGCGAAACCGGCCGCGGCTGACACTCCCAGAGGTCCACTCGATGTGACATCGACCCCCGAAAAGTCCACCCAATGTCACATCGAGTGCCCTCGCGGTAGCGGTGTCCGCGAGGACATCCGACCAGGTAGACCGTTATGTCTCGAGTACATGTAACAAAGGATCACGTGGACTTTTGTACCCGTGTATCCGCGGCTATTGTGAGCGAACCCACAGCTTTAGCGTGCGCGCATATCGGTGGGTACGTTGAGTGACGGATGTTGTTTGTGTTGCGCCCCGTGAGGGTGCGCCGGGGGAGGATGGGCAATCTGATGCACCGCCGAGTGTTGGCAGTAGCGGGAGCCGCTCTGGCAGTGTCGCTGCTGGGGTCGGGTCTCGCCGGGGCGCAGCCGCTCCCCGATACCGGCAGTTCCGATGGCGCCGGTGGGGCTCCTGGCATCGCAGCTCAGTCCCAGCCTCTGCCGTCGGCGCGCATCGATCGGGTGGACATGCTGACCGACCGCCGCGCTGCCGTGTGGGTGGAGTCGCCGGCCATGGGCCGCGCCATCCAGGTCCAGGTTCTTCTTCCGGCCGCGCAGGCGGTGTCTCGTCCGACGCTGTACATGCTCGACGGTGTGAGCGCGGGCAAGGAATCCGATTACAAGGAAAGCACCTGGACGCAGAAGACCGACATCGTCGACTTCTTCGCCGACAAGCAGGTCAACGTCGTGCTCCCGGTCGGTGGATCGAGCAGCTACTACACGGACTGGAACGTGCCGGACCCGGTGCTGGGCGTGAACAAGTGGGAGACGTTCCTGACGTCGGAGTTGCCGCCGCTGATCGATGCGCGCTTCTCCGGTAACGGCACCAACGCGATCTCGGGTGTCTCGATGGGCGCCCAGGCCGCGATGGACCTGATGACACGTCACCCCAGCCTCTACACCGGCGTCGCCGGCTTGAGCGGTTGCTACGACAATTCGCAGACCAACTTCAAGGACGCGGTGCGCGCCACCGTCGCCACCAACGGCGGAAACGCAACCAACATGTGGGGCGAGAACACCGATCCCAAGTGGGTCGAGCACGATCCGTCGCGTAATGCCGAGGCGCTCCGCGGCAAGGACGTCTACCTGTCCGTCGGCACCGGCCTACCCGGTCCGTACGAGCTAGGCCCCGGTGGCAGCGGAGTCGAGAGCGCCCTGATGGGTGGACCGCTCGAGGCTGCCGCGCTCTACTGCACAACGGTGTTCGATACTCGGCTCCGGTCGCTGGACATCCCCGCGACAGTCGTCTACCGCCCGTACGGCATCCATCAGTGGCCGTACTGGCAGGACGACCTGCGTGAATCCTGGCCGACGCTCGAGCGCGCGCTAGGTCTGTAGAGCAAACTTCAGAAACGCGTCGTTCTCGTGCGGGTCACCGATGGTGACCCGCACTCCGTCGTTTCCGTAGGCGCGCAGCAGTACGCCCTGTTCGGCTGCAGAAGCGGCGAACTCACCCGAGCGTTCGGCCAGCGGCAGCCAGACGAAGTTGGACTGCGATGCGCCGACGTCGTAGCCGCCCGCAACGAGCGCGTCGCGCACACGATCCCGTTCCGCGATGAGGGCATCGGTGCGGGCCAGCAGCTCTGCCGACGCCTCGAGCGATGCCACCGCAGCCTGCTGGGCAACGGTGCTGACAGCGAAGGCGATCCGCACCTTCGACAGTGCCGTGATCACCTCGGGATCGGCCACCGCGTAGCCCACCCGCAAGCCGGCGAGTCCGTAGGCCTTCGAGAACGTCCGCAGCACGATCACATTGCGTCGTCCGCGTGCCAGCTCCACTCCGTCGGTGTGGTTGCCTGCGTCGGGGCGGGTGTACTCGAAGTAGGCCTCGTCGAGGACCACGAGAATGTTCGACGGCACCGCATCGAGAAACGCCTCGAGCCTGTCGCGCTGAACGACGGTTCCGGTCGGGTTGTTCGGGTTGCAGACGAAGATAAGCCGGGTGCGGTCGGTGATGGCGGCGAGCATCGCGTCGAGGTCGTGCACGTGGTCGGCGGTCAACGGAACCAACACAGGTGTCGCGCCGGCGACGCTGGTGACGATGGGGTATGCCTCGAACGAGCGCCAGGCGAACAGCACTTCGTCGCCGGGGCCGCAGGTGATCTGTACGACTTCCTGGCACAGCGAGACCGAACCACTGCCGACGGCCACGTTCTCCGCGGCGACTCCGAGCTTCTTCGCCAGTGACTCGACGAGCGCGGTCGCTCGGTTGTCGGGGTAGCGGTTGACGCCACCGACGGCCTCCGCGATCGCGTCGCGCACGCTCGGCAGCGGCCCCTGCGTCGTTTCGTTGCTCGCCAGTTTGATCGCACCCGGAAAGGTGCGTCCGGGAACGTAGGCGGGGATGGCGTCGAGGTCGGGGCGGATGCGCGCGGTCACGGCTGCCATTATGCGCCCAGGTTCGGGGTTGACTTCTGCGCGTCCGTGATATTGCTGTGCACGACCGGACCGATCGTCCTATCTTCGATAAGTATGTCGGGAATATTGAGCGACGTCGCAGTTCTTCGGTCCGCCTCCGCGCCCACGGTCGGTGCGGACGACGTGGTGGACACGACCGCGCACGAATCACCCCCGCGCGAGAAAGTGCCGTTGACGGCCGTCGAACCCGATGGTCCACCTCGCGGCGGAATCGTCGTGCTGCACGAGGCACGTGAGGTGCCCGAGTCTCTGCTCGACCTGCTGCGCGCACTCGCGCTTGAAGGCTGGCTCGCCGTCGCGCCGAACCTGTTCCATCGAGGCCACGGCGACGACAAGGAAGTCTTCGGCGACGACCTCTTCGCGGACTTCGATGCCACCTCCGACTGGCTCGTCCAGCGCGGTGTCTATCCCGATTGTGTCGGGGTGATCGGGTTCGACGACGCAGGCACAGCAGCGTTGATCGTGGCCACAAGCCGTCCGGTCGGGGCGGCGGTCAGTGTTGCTGCCGCCGGCATCGTCGAACCGCTCAACTCCGACGCTGTCGCGTTGGTCGAGGCCGCACCCAAGCTGCAGGCCCCCTGGCTCGGTCTCTACGGCGAGGACGACCCCCACACCCCACCGGAACACATCGAAGCCCTTCGCGACGCCGCCACGCGCGCTTCAGTGGCCACGAACGTCGTCAGCTATTCGGGGCTGAAGCATCGAGCCGATCATCCCCGCGAACAACCCGGCAGCTCCGACCACAGCGACCCAGCAGCGGCCGCGCTCGTGGACGCGCAGACGAGAATCTTCGACTGGTTCGACAGCTTCATGCGCTGAAGAGCAACTAGCATCCTTGACGCGAACGACGCGCGAACCATAGGCGTCGACCAGCCGTTTTGCCTTCTGGCCTCCGCTGTGGGTAATCTCTTTCCTCGGCGGTCCGAGAGGGCCGGCAGCCTAGGAGGCGTGCCAGAGCGGCCGAATGGGAGTCACTGCTAATGACTTGTCCTTTCACCGGGACCGGAGGTTCAAATCCTCTCGCCTCCGCCACGAACGGTAGATTTTTGCCGTTCAGCTGGACCAGTTGAATAACTGAACATGCGCCCGTAGCTCAACGGATAGAGCACTTGACTACGGATCAAGAGGTTAGGGGTTCGAATCCCTTCGGGCGCACAGAAGAAGAAGCCCCGAACTGCAGCGATGCGGTTCGGGGCTTTTTCGCTGCCTCGAGTGGTGCGGTGGTCAGCTCTGATCTGGACAATCAAAACAAACCGGGCGTAGGGTTTGGTGACGTCGTCGAGGGAGTTCACGTGAGCGATCGACCGGGCAGAATCTCGATTGAACGGGCTCGGCTGGACGGCGTCGGTGCCGATTCTCGACCGCATGCCGTCACCGGGTGGTTGTCCGTCCCTCTGTTGCTCATCGCGGCTTTGTTCATCGGCGCGCTGCCGTTCTACGTTCGGCAGCCGCTCGGGTCCGGGGAGTCGGTATCGAGTCCGATGTGGTTCGGCGGAGCTGGGCATCTCGCATCACCGGCAGCGGGTCTCTACTGGCTGATCGCACTGCCGGTGTGCATCGGGGCAGTTGCTCTCTTTTGCACGTGGCGTGAACGTAGATCAGGTGCCGAATTGCACGTTCGTCTGTGGCTCGCGGTCAGTGTTGGATTGTGTGTTGCCACGGTCGTTGCCGTGCGGAGCGGACTGCTGTTCTTCCTGAGCAACTTGACCATTCGTGGACTGCTACCGCTGTTGACGATGTCGGTAGCGGTGTTGATCTGGGGTGTTGCCCTGCGATCGCGCGTAGTGATCGGGGTGGGCGTCGTGGCCGTCGCGGCGAGCCTGGTGTCGAACCTCTACAACGTGGAGAACCGTGTACCGCAACAGTTCACGTTCGACACTCGCTTCAGCCTCTGGTCGAATATCTTGCTGACGGCGTTCGTCTTCGTAGTCGGCGCGGCGATGGCCGTGTTCGCCAAAAGATCCAAGCGCTGAATTCCTGCAACTCGATCTCCCGCGTGAGGCGGCGTCAGCCGCTGAGAGAGTTAACGCGATTGAGCACGGCCCACAGGAGTTCGTACATTCCGCACAGGGCGGCACTCGCCAGGGCCACCGACCAGAACCCGATGTCGTACACAAGTACGGCAGTGAACTGGCAGATCACCAGGCAAGCAAAGAACACGTGCCACGAACGCCGCTTGCGCTCCTCGAATTTCGAAGTCGACTGTTCTGCGTAGTCGACCGGGCGCATGGGTTCCATTCCTCCACAGTCTCATGCGTTGGCCGGTGGCGCGAGGGCATAGTCGAGCCGACCGCAGAGAACTGATGCAGTGGAGGGCCCGCCCATCCCGGACATCAGCGTCCGGGTTTCAACTCATCGGTGATGCGGTGGTAGATCCCGCCGGACGTCAGTCCGCCGTCGACGACTATTTCCGTCCCGGTGATGTACCGCGATGAATCCGACAGCAGGAACGCAACGGATTCCGCGATCTCTTCGGCGTCGGCGACGCGTCCTGCAGGTACCGATTGCAAGCTTGTCTCTACGAAAGCCGTTGAGCCGGAATGCAGTAGCGGTGTGTCGACCAGGCCGGGATGGATCGAATTGACTCGTACTCCGTATTCGGCGAATTCGAGGGCACCTACTTTCGACAGACCCCGCACTCCCCATTTGCTTGCGCCGTATCCTGCCGCGAAGTAGCCAAGCATTCCGGCGATGGATGACACGTTGACAATGGAACCACCACCCCGCTTGAGGAGTGGCGCACAAGCTTTCATTCCATAGAACACCGAGCTCAGATTGATGTTCATGACGCGGTGCCAGTCGTCGACAGTCGTCTCCTCGATGCCCGCTCGGTGACTGACGCCGGCGTTGTTCACCAGTCCGTCGAGGTTACCGTCCGATGACTCGATGGATTTCGCCAGTGCCGTCCACGATTGCGGTGCGGTGACATCGAGTTGGAAGAACTCCGCCCGGCCACCGGCATCGAGGATGCTCTTCACGACGGCTTCACCTGTGGCCGTCGAGATGTCGGTGACCCAGACTTTTGCTCCCCGGCCTGCCAGCATCTCCGATTCGACTCGGCCCATGCCACTTCCTGCACCGGTGACGACGATGGTCTTGTTCTCGAAGTTCATGCGAGGGGCCTCTCACTCTGTTTTCAGTTCGGTACCTTTCGTCTCGGTCACGAAGAAGACCGTGGCGAAGGTGATGACGGCGCAGAAGACGAAGTAGCCAGCGGGTGCGAGCGGATTTCCGGTGAGCGAGATCAGGTACGTCGCGATGAAAGGTGCAGTGCCACCGAGCAACATGTTGGTGGTGTTGTTGCCCAGGGCCAAGCCGGTGTACCGCACCGAGGTCTTGAGCATCTCCACGTATGTCACGTACGAGGCACCGTTGACGACGGACACCGCGATGAACAACACCGACTGCCCGACGACGGCCTGCCACAGGGTGCCGCCTGCCATCATCATGAACATCGGCACACCGAGAACAATGGCTGCGAAGCTGCCTGCGAACAGCACGGGCTTGCGCCCGTACCTGTCTGCCATGTAGCCCGAGATGGGCAGGGTGATCACCCCGAGAACCAAGGCGAGCGAGGTCGACAGGAATGCTGCTTGCGAGGTCTGGCCGCCCTCGGTCCTGAGGTACGTGGCGGCGTAGACCGATGCGATGTAGTAGCCGCCCGTGATGAGCGCGCCGAGCAGGATTATCTTCACGACGCTGCCGCCGGAGGTGCTCAGTAGCTCCGAGAGGGGAAGCTTCTTGGTCTCTCCCTTGTCCTCTAGTTCCTTGAATTCCGGAGTGTCGTCGAGGCGGTTCCTGATCCAGATGCCGACGCCGCCGATCACGAGGCTGAGCAGGAAGGGGATTCGCCATGCCCAGGAAAGGATCTGTTCATCGGTGAAGACGGAGTTCAGTGCCAGTGCGCACAGCGAGGCGAGCAATGATCCGATGTACGTTCCGGTGTTGACCATCGACGTCTGGGTCGCGCGCCACCGCGTCGGCGCGGACTCGGACACGAACGCGTTCGCCCCTCCGAGTTCGCCACCTGCAGCGAATCCCTGCAGGCATCTGCACAGGACGAGAACCGAGGTGGCCCACACTCCGAGAGTGACGTATGTCGGGAGCAATCCTATTCCTGCGGTGGCGATCACCATCAGCAGGATGGTCCAGGACAGCGCATTTTTGCGGCCGTACTTGTCGCCTATGTGTCCGAAGAAGATTCCGCCCGGAACCCGTAGGAAGAAGGCGACGGCGAAGGCCGCGAACGTACCGAGAAGTGCGGCCGTCGGATCATCGGACACGAAGAACAGTGCGGCGATGGTGGTGGCCATGTAGCCGTAGATACCGAAGTCGTAGTACTCGACGATGGTTCCGACGACAGCGGCCCGGATTACTGTCAGGGGCGATTGTTTCGGGTTCGTGCTGGGGGCTCGTGCATCCGACTCGGGCTGCACGGCGCGATCGTTCGTAGTCATCGGGGTCCTCGAGGTCTGGGGTGGTCAGGCCGTCAGTGGCTGAGCATCGACGGTGTGAAGGGCGGCGTTTCGACCGGCAATCCGGCCCATGGTGAGTGCATTGGCGACAGCGTTACCGCCACCGACGTACCGTTGCCCGAGAACTCCCGCTCCTGCCTCACCTGCGGCGAACAGGCCGGGTACGCGGGTGCCGCGTGTTGTCAGTACGGCGGAATCGGAATCGATCTCCAAACCTGCATGTGTGCAGACCAATTCGGCGGGGAGGATACGTGCGGCATAGAAGGGGGCGGTCTCGATGGGTTCGGGATTCGACGTGCTGCCCTTGTTGGCGAGTGTCCGATGGCGCAGAAAGTCGGGGTCCTCGCCGTGGGGCAGATGCGCGTTCCATCGCTCGACCGTGGCATCGAGGGCCGCGGCGGGTACAGCCATGAGTTCGGCCAGCTCCGCGAGGGAGGAAGCGCGAAGCGTCCGGCCGGCGTCTGCCTCGTCCTCGACACGATCGGGTGCCCAATCGGCATATCCCGCAGGCAGATTCTGTCGAGCGTTGTCGTCGAAAATCATCCAGGCGGAGCCACCCTGACCATCGATGATTCCGGTCGAGACCGCGTACGAGGCGTCCTCGTCCATGAATCGACGTCCCCCGGCGTTCACGTGAATACGTGATTTCGGGGGAAATCCCGACTGCCAGTGGTGGTAGCGCTGAAAGTAGACGGTGGGCAGCATGAGTCCCCACCCGTGACCTGCTATGGACGCGTCCACCGACGGCGCAAAGCGAAGGTGGTCACCGCGACTGCCCTCGGCAGCAACGACGAAGAGATCGGAGCCGGCCCGGTTGGCAGCTGGAAAATGAAAATCGACCAGCTCGGGATTCCGGGCGAAACCACCCGAGGCCACTACGACTGCCGCAGAACGGAGTTCGACATCATCGGCGACGACTCCCACGACCCGGTCGTTCTCGGTGAGTAGCGCCTGCACACGGGTGTCGAGAACGACCTCGATTCCGTGCCTGCGGCGTGCGGCGTCCAAAACCTGGACGAGGCCGTAACCCTGGTCCTTCGGAACGTGCCCCCTCCAGACATCCTCGACGCCCGCCTGGCTCAGGCCCGGTTGGTGTGCGTTGCCGGAAGTCCTTGCGGGGATCTCCAATCCGAGCTCGAGCAGCCACTCCAGAGTCGGTCCTGCCTGCTCGCAGAAGGTTCTGATCAGGCCGGGCTTGAGCATCCACTGATTGAGATCCATGTAGTGCTGGAAGTACTTCTCTGCGCTGTCGTCGATTCCGAGGGCGCGTTGCACGCTTGTCGCCGCAGCGGTGAACAATCCGGCCGACAGCGCCGTCGATCCGCCCAGTTCCTTGCGCGCCTCGAAAAGAATGACGGACGCACCGTTCTCGGCTGCCGTGACTGCCGCGGCAAGCCCCGCGCCGCCGCCGCCGATCACGATGACGTCGTAGTCGGTGTCAGACATGTCGCGACCCGCCGTCCACTGCAATACTGTGCCCGGTCACGTAGCGAGCACTGTCCGACAGTAGGAAAAGGAGCGGACCGAAGACCTCCTCCGGTGCACCTAGTCGATGTAGTGGAACGGAATCGAGCGCTCGAGCAAGCGCTTCGGGATCTTCCTGCACCCACCGAGTCATCTCGGTGTCGATGTAGCCGGGTGCAATCGAGTTGACGCGAATGCCCACATCTCCGAACTCGACGGCAAGGGATTCCGTCAGGTGGGCGACGGCCGCTTTGGACGTGCAGTAGGCACCACGCCCCTTACGGACACGAAGCGCGGATACCGAGGATATATTGACGATCGCGCCCCCTTCGGACATATGACGACCTGCTGCTTGCGAACCGAACAGAACGCCTTCGACGTTCACGCTGAGCGTGGCACCGATCTGCTCTGGGGTGATGTCCGCGGCATATGCGAACGGGAAGATGCCGGCGTTGTTGATCCAGAAGTCGATTCGCCCGAATTCGGCCAGCGCAGTTCGGGCGAGCGCTTCGTGGTCATCGGCGACGGTGACGTCGACTCGAGCACCGATGATCGTTCCAGGCTGCTCGACCAGCGATTCGGTAGCCAGCTCCGTGTTGAGTTGCTCCGCTGTCTCTTTCATCCGAGCGTCGTTGATGTCGGCACCGACGACGTGCACGCCGCGCGCCGCAAGTCCCTTGGCGAACACCGCTCCCATTCCCTGAGCGGCCCCGGTGACGACGGCAACCTTGCCCGACAGTTCGGGGTAGACCGCGGTCATCATGCGATCGACGACGCGACCGGGATTGGGGTTGTTCATAGCGTTCTCCTCATGCCGAAGATGTTGAGCGGGCACCCGAATCGGGCTGAAGCGAAAGCTTGCGGTGCGCTCAACTGTGTGCGATAATCGCACGCAGTGTGCGATTCACTCCGAACTGTAGGTGGTCCACCTCACACTCGTCAATAGGGGGTCCTTCATGTCCGATGCCGACTCGGGCCGCATGGACGGCAAGGGAGCCGTGACCATCGATTCGGGAATGTCCAAAACGCTGCACCACGGACTCGCCGTGCTCGAGCTTCTAGCCGAACATCCGAACGGCTTGTCGATCACCGAGATCGGCGACGGAGTCGGTGTGCACCGCACCGTCGCTCACCGCTTGGTTCGGACTCTCGAGGCCCATCATCTGTGCAGGCGAGACGAGTTCAAGCGAATAGCGCTCGGAGCTGGTCTGGTGGCACTTGCGGAACCCGTCGAGCAAGATCTGCGAACCGTAGCGCGCCCCGTTCTCGAGGAACTGGCGGATCAGTTGGGGGCGACAGTCCATCTCGTCGTTCGCGAGAATTCGACAGAAGTAAGGGCGTTGATGGTTGTCGAGCCACGAGGCGCGAAGGTGCACGTGGCATTCCGTGGAGGGCAGGTCGATCCGATCGACCGGGGATCTGCCGGCCTGGCGATACTCGCGTCACTACCCCCGGTCGACGGCGAGCGCGCAGAAGTGACCAGGGCGCGGAGCGTCGGATACGCGGTCACCCAAGGCGAGGTGATTCCATCGGTCGGCGGCGTGTCCGCCGTGGTGCCAGGTCGCCGCGGGGATGCCATGGCGAGTGTGGGTGCGTCGGTGTTCGAGATCGACGACGAAGCGCAACTCGGCGCGGCCGTCGTCGCTGCTGCGGCACGGTTGGGGCGTTTGCTTCGCTAGCCAGTGGCTGGGGGTGTCAGGCGTCGTCGCGGGACACGGTCCTGTGCTGGATACGCCACCGATCATCCACTCGTACAACACGATCACGGACCGACGTGAACCGGACGAGCCGGGTATCGCCGCCACGTGGCGTTGCCATGATTTGGAGATAGCAGTCGACGATCAGTTCATCGACACTCACGAGATCGACGGCAATGTTCGTGATGACATGCCTGCGTTTCTCATTCGATTCGATCGCGCTGTCGAAGAAGCGCTGGGCAAATGCGGTCAACTGGTCGCTGCCGACCTCGGGTTCGGGGTAACTGGGCGAATCGAAGACGCCGTTCGCGGTGAATGTCTCGGCCCACTCCGCCGCGCGTCCGGAATCGATTGCGTGGCTTTGCCTCCCGTAAAGAAGCTGGATATCGGCAACGGTTGTCGAGTCGGGACCGGGCATCGGCGTCTCCTTGGTGCGCTATTCGCACGCGTAGTGCGTATTGATGTCGACGTTACGTTCGGTCCGCCCGATAGTCGAGTCAGGGTCCGCGCGCGGTGACCGAAAAGGGACTGCGTGGGTATCACCGCGTCTGCCATCATGACGCCGTGAAGATCGTATCGATCAATGCGTGGGGTGGTGCCATGTACGACGAGCTCGTCGCCTGGCTGAAAACCGTTGAAGCCGATGCTATTTGTCTTCAGGAGGTCACTCGCACTCCGCATCGATCGGGCTGGGCGACGTTCGCGGACGGTGAGCGCACTCTGCCGCAGCGATTGAACCTGTTCGACGACGTGTCGGCGGTGCTTCCCGGATATACGCCGCATTTCGTCGCGAACGACGCAGGGCCTGTCACCGACGGTGACGGCACCGAGCTGAGGCAGGACTTCGGGATCGCCACCTGGGTGCGTAACGACTTTCCCGTCGTGGGAATCGATGCGAGGTTCGTTCACTCCCGGTTCGTCGATCACGCGGAGTGGAATGTGGAGGACCGACCGCGAGCTGCCCTGACGGTCACCGTTCGCGATCGCGTAGCCGAAAGCTTCATCTCTGTCATCCAATTGCACGGGCTGCGAGATCCAATAGGCAAGGGCGACAGTCCCGCTAGGTTCGAGCAGGCCCTGAGGCTAGCGGAGATCGTCGAGCACGTTCGGGCGGTGAGCGACGAAATCGTCCTGTGCGGAGACCTGAATCTGCTGCCGTCGAGCGAGACGTTCACGTTGCTGGCCGAGCATGGGATGACCGACTTGGTGGGAGAAGCCGATACCCGAACGTCGAGGTACACGAAACAAGTGCGCAGTGCCAGCTATCTGCTGGTGTCCTCGCCGTTCGAGGTACGCAGCTTCGAGATCGTCGCCGCGCCGGAGGTGTCCGATCACCGAGCACTTGCGCTCGACATCTGAGGGCCGGGTCCTGGTTCGAGCTCGGCGGGTTGCCCGTCTCGGGCAGGTAACAACTCGGCTGCAGCGGTGGACAGGCCGGCTCGAGTAAAGAATTGTTAAAGGTCGGCGACGGCACGCCCCAACGACCGCGCAGGAACCGAATCCGACGAACCGTGCCGTCGAGGATGGTGACGGCAACCGTGGACACACTTGCTCGCAAACTGGGCCTCAGAACCGACAATCACATCTTCTTCGTGTCGGCCGGCCTCACGATCACATTGCTGGTTCTGTTCCTCGTCTTCCAGGACTGGGTGGGAAACGCGTTCGGTGTCGGGAGGGAGTGGATCGTCACCAATCTCGGCTGGTTCTTCATCATCGGCGTCACGGTGTGGCTGGTGTTCTTGATCTGGGTTGCCGTCAGTAAGTACGGTCATCTGCGGCTCGGTGAGGACGACGACAGACCCGAGTATTCGAACCTGTCGTGGTTCGCAATGCTCTTCGCCGGCGGAATCGGCACTGTGTTGATGTTCTGGGGTGTGGCAGAACCGATTTCGCACTTCTCCGCGCCGCCGTTCGACGACGTGGAGCCTTACAGTGTCGAAGCATCCCAGGATGCGATGAGTATCTCGCTCTATCACCTCAGCTTGCACACCTGGGCGATCTTCACGTTGCCAGGGTTGGCATTCGGCTTCTTCATCTACCGGTACAAGCTGCCGATGCGCGTGTCGTCGGTGTTCTATCCGATTCTGAAGGAACGCATTTGGGGTCCGATAGGCAAGACGATCGATGTATTCGCAGTATTGGGCACGATCTTCGGACTGGCAGTGTCGTTGGGGCTCGGTACTTCTCAGATCAACGCCGGACTGAGTGAGCTTGTCGGGCTTCCCGATGCCGTGTGGGCGAAGGTGCTGATCATCGGCGTACTCACTGTGGTTGCGACGATTTCGATTGCCGTCGGGTTGGACAAGGGCGTGCGTCGCCTCTCCAACCTGAACATCCTCGTCGCGGTCGGTTTGATGATCTTCGTCCTGATCGCGTCGGACACCGTCTTTCTGCTGCGCCAGGTGTTCGAGAGCTTCGGCAATTACGCACAGGACATCGTTCCGCTGTCCTTCTGGAACGACGCCATGGCCGAGTTCACCTCCGACGGCGGGTGGGGATGGCAGGGTGGTTGGACCGTCTTCTACTGGGCGTGGACCGTCACCTGGGCCCCGTTCATGGGCGTCTTCCTCGCACGGATCTCGCGGGGCCGCACGATCCGCCAGTTCGTCGCCGGAGTTCTGGTCGCACCGTCGCTGTTCACACTGGTGTGGTTCGTCGTATTCGGCTGGTCTGCAATGAGAATCGATGGAATCGGTGGCAGCGGCGGTTCGATCTCGGAAGCAGTGTCCGAGAGCGTGCCATTGGCGATGTTCACGTTCTTCGAGAACTTCCCGGCCGCGACCCTGGTTCAAGGGATCGCCGTGGTCGTCGTGGCGCTGTTCTTCGCAACCTCGTCCGACTCGGCATCGCTGGTGATCGACATGCTGTGCTCCGGTGACGGTGAAGCGGGCCCCGTGCGGCAGCGAGTGTTCTGGGGCGTCACCGAAGGCGCGGTGGCCGCCACTCTGATCGTGCTCGGCGGTGAGGCAGGACTGCAGGCGCTGCAACAGGTCATCACCGTGATCGGGCTACCGATCTTCATTCTGGTGTCGTTGATGATCATTGCTCTGGTGATGGGACTGCGCGCCGAGCGAGTGAAGGTGCAACCGCTCACCCGGGAGGAATTCCGCGAACACAACGGCGAGTCGACCGCTACCGAGTCCGAGAAAGTGCGCTCGTCGAGCCTGGCACGGAATTCCGATACCCGCGTCGAGTCTCCCGACGATCGAACGGAGTGAGGGCTCGAATATCTGTTTCGAGGCCGGTCGAGGTCACTTGTGCCGTCACTTCCGTGGGCCTGAGTGTTCAGGATCGTGCGGACGACGCGGGAAGTCGCGCAATGTGTTCGATTGTGAACGCTCGGGTGCGGGCGGGGTAAGAAATACCCTGGGTGCATGGCTCGAGAGCAACCGGATGTGATCGGGTGACTCCATGCGCACCTCGACCTCCACCCGACTGATCACCGCTATCGCAGCGGTGACTTTGACACTCTCCACAGGCGTCGCGTGTTCGGCGACGACCACAGCAGAACCACCGCAGACCGCTGCAACCACCACCGAACAGTCCGTCGATGAACAGTCCAGTACCGAACAGGTCTATCTCGATTTCGAGGCCAGGGATACTGCTCGACTCGGCGTCAGTGCTGTCGATCTCGCCTCGGATTCCACCGAAAGTCATCGCGGCGACGAACGTTTCGCGTTCTGTTCGACGTTCAAGGTGTACGCCGTCGGCGCCGTTCTTGCCGCCGTCGATGCAGGTGAACTGCAGCTGAGCGACACCAGAACGATCACCGCAGCGGACAAGGTGCCCGAGTCCGCAGTCGACTGGGAACCAGGATCCGTCGTCACGATCGCAGACCTGGCGGCGGCCGCATTGACCGAGAGCGACAACACCTCCGGCAATCTTCTGATTCGTGAGGCCGGTGGAACTGCGGCTCTCACCGAGTTCGCGAGGTCGCTGGGCGACACCGAGTTCCGGCTCGACCGCACCGAGCCCGAACTCAATACCGCTATCCACGGAGATCCACGCGACACCACAACACCGAACTCGATGGCCGCCGGCTACCGAACCTTGCTCGACGGCGACGTGCTGACCGAGGCCTCACGCGACCAGCTGTTGGCCTGGATGGCCGATACCCAGACCTCCGACGCCCGGTTCCGCGCCGGCATCCCCGATGGGTGGACTTCGGCCGACAAGACCGGCACGGGCAGTTACGGCGTCTCGAACGATGCAGGGCTGTTGCTGGGACCGGACGGGCAACGAATTCTCGTGGTCGTCCTCAGCGCTACGACGTCGAACAACGAAGATTCACCGGCCATGAATTCCCTCGTTGCCGATGCGACGCGACAGGTCGTCGAACAACTGCAGTGATTCTCAACCCTCCGCGCGGCGGACGGCGTCGACCAGTGGGATCAGATCCGGCTCGGTCGACGCCTCGTCGAGTGCCTCGCGCAGCGCCGCATCGTTGGTCGGGCGTGCGGCCTCGAGCAGGGCCAGGCCTTCTTCGCTGACGTCGGTGTAGATGCCTCGGCGATCGGTGGGGCACAGGTACCGAGTGAGTAGTCCGCGGTCTTCGAGCCGGGTGACCAGGCGTGTCGTCGCACTCTGGCTCAGTACGACGGCGTCGGCCACCTGCTTCATCTGCAGATGCCCGCCCTCCCCATCGTGCTGTCTGCCCAGGACGTCGAGCAGCCAGTACTCACGAGCACTGAGGTTGTGCTCGGCCTGTAGTGCGCGTTCGATCCGACCCTCGATCCGGCCGTGCAGCACCGCCAGCGCCAGCCAGTTCTGCGCCAGCGCCGTCAGCGCCGTCAGCGCGGGGTCGTGTGCGCTCATGTGTCGTGCCTCTCGGTACCGATACTCGTGACCACCCACCGTACCGCGCCGGCAATTAACGGCGTCTGCAACGACAGGCCTACGACGGCCTCCGTGCGACGATGCGTCGAGCATGCGCGAGTACCGGGGCATCGACCATCTGGCCACGGAAGGTGAAGACGCCGCGGTTCTGGGCTACGGCGTCGAGCACGTCGGTGGCCCAGTCGAGTTCCTCGGCGGTGGGCGCATAGGCCTGGCGAACGACGGGGATGTGGCTCGGATGAATGGCCACTTTTCCGTCGAAGCCGATAGCCACGGCATCCTCGGACTCCGCGCGGACACCGTCGAGATCGGGGATGTCGAGGAACACCGAGTCCAACGCGAACACCCCGCGTGCCTTGGCTGCAAGCAGCGTCTGCGACCGAACATGCTGCGCCACAGCACGATACTGTCCATTGGAATGCCTGCTCGAGTTGCCACCCATGGCGGCCACCAGATCCTCGGCACCCCACATGGCACCGATCGCATTGTCGGCGGCGAGGGAGTCGAACACCGTCATCGCGCCGAGCGGGGACTCGATCAGCGCGACGACATTCAACGGAGCCAGTGCCGCAATCTGTTCGGCCGATTCACATTTGGGGAGCATGACGGTGGTGTACTCGGTCTGCTGCAACGCCGCGAGGTCCGCAGCCTGATCGTCGGTGCCGTGCGCGTTGACGCGGACGATGGTGCGCGCCGGATCCAGGGGGGTCGACAGGACGGACTCACGAGCACCCGCCTTGTCCGCCGCCCCGACCGCATCCTCCAGGTCTAGGATGACGACATCCGCTCGTGCTGCGGCCTTTTCGTAGCGCTCGGGGCGGTCTGCCGGGCAGAACAACCACGCGGGCCCCGGCGGAACCCAGGTCACGACGCCTCCTCCGGTGGTTGCATCCGGACGAGCGTCTTGCGGACGGCGATCGCGACGACGTCCCCGTGTTGGTTTCGACCGGTGTGGGTGAATGTCACGATGCCCTCGCCGGGGCGGGATTTCGATTCGCGCTTGTCCGAGATCACGGTCTCGGCGTAGAGGGTGTCGCCGTGGAACAGCGGCTTGGGGAACGACACCTCCGAGAAACCGAGGTTCGCAACAATAGTTCCCTGCGTCAGTTGGGCGACCGACAAGCCCACGACAGTGGAGACCGTGAACATCGAGTTCACCAGGCGCTGCCCGAACGGCGTCGACTCGCTGTAGGCCGCATCGAGATGCAGTGCTTGCGTGTTCATCGTCTGTGTGGTGAACAGGGTGTTGTCGGCCTCGGTGATGGTGCGGCCGGGTCGGTGTTCGTAGATTGTGCCGAGTTCCATCTCCTCGAACCACAGGCCCCGCTGGCGAATTCGCTTGTCGCTCAAAGTCCCAGGCTCCGTGCGATGAGCATCAGCTGAACCTCGGTGGTGCCTTCGCCGATCTCGAGGATCTTGCTGTCGCGGTAGTGCCGTGCGACGACGTACTCGTTCATGAAGCCGTAGCCGCCGTGGATCTGCGTCGCATCGCGGGCGTTGTCCATGGCTGCCTCGGAGGCGACGAGCTTGGCGATGGACGCAGCCTTCTTGAACGGCTTGCCCGCCAACATCAGTGCCGCCGCGTCGTAGTACGCGGTTCGCGCGGTGTGGGCGCGGGCCTCCATGCGGGCGATCTTGAACGAGATCGCCTGATTGCGGGCGATCGGGCTGCCGAAGGCTTCGCGCTCCTTGGCGTACTTGACGCTCTCGTCGACGCAGCCCTGTGCGGCACCGACCGAGACGGCGGCGATCGCGATCCGGCCCTCGTCGAGGATGTGCAGGAAGTTGGCGTACCCGCGGCCTTCCTCGCCGAGCAGATTCTCCTGGGGCACGCGTACATCGGTGAAACTGAGCGGGTGGGTGTCCGACGCGTTCCAGCCGACCTTGTTGTAGGCGGCCTCTGCGACGAATCCCGGGGTATCGGTGGGGACGAGGATCGAGGAGATCTGCTTGCGCCCGGTGGCTTCGTCGACACCTGTCACGGCGGTGACGGTGACCAGTTCGGTGATGTCGGTGCCTGAGTTGGTGATGAACTGCTTGCTGCCGTTGATGATCCAGTCACCACCGTCGCGCTTGGCGGTGGTCTTGGTGCCACCCGCGTCGCTGCCGGCGCCGGGCTCGGTGAGACCGAACGCGGCCAGGGCCTTGCCTGCGGTGAGCTTGGGCAGCCACTGCTGCTTCTGCTCGTCGTTGCCGAATCGGTAGACGGGCATTGCGCCGAGCGAGACGCCGGCTTCGAGGGTCATCGCCACGCTCTGGTCGACTTTGCCGAGCTCCTCGAGGGCCAGGCACAGCGCGAAGTAGTCGCCGCCCATGCCGCCGAACTCCTCGGGAAACGGCAGGCCGAACAGGCCCATCTCGGCCATCCCGGCGACGACCTCGTACGGAAAGGAATGCTCGGCATCGTGTTTCGCCGAGACCGGGGCCACGACCGTTCGGGTGAAGTCGGCAACGGATTTGACCAGTTGCTGGTACTCGTCGGGCAGATTCGCGGACGACAGATGATCGGTCATGATGGGTCCTGTTCGGTGTGGTTGGGGACGATTCGGGCGAGGAGCTGGTCGACGCGGACCTGATCTCCCACTGCGACAGTCAGTTCGACGGTGCCGTCGATCGGGGTGGTGAGGGTGTGTTCCATCTTCATCGCCTCGACGACGACGATGGCCGTACCCGCGCTGACGGCGCTGCCCGTGGTTGTTCCGATCGCGATGATGGAGCCCGGCATGGGCGAGAGGATCTCGGCGTCGCCGGAGTGCGCGTCGTCCTCGCGGACGCTCGCCTCGGCGATCCGGTCGACTCGCCAGGTGCCTCGGGAGCTGGAAATCCATGTTGCCGAGCCGCTTCGAGCGAAGGTCATCGATTCGCGTAGACGGTCGAGCACCAGATCCACTGAATTCTCGGTGGCCGTTGTCCGCAAGGCGCGCGGCGATCCGTCGTCGACGACGACCGTTGCCGCGGTTGTCGTGCCGGTGATCGCTACGTGCGCCGTCCGACCTCCGGACGCGAGGCGACGATGGAACGACGCGTGCGCGCCGACTCGCCAGCCCGACGGTGCTGCCCAGATGTCCTGATCCGCGGTCTGCCACGCGTCGAGCCACTGCACTGCGGCGGCGGCGATCAGCGCCTCGTCGGTGGCCTCGGCGGCCACGAAATCCTCGACACGGCGGTCGAGCAGCCCGGTGTCGAGATTACCGGCACGAACATCGTTGTCGGCGAGCAGGAACCGAGCGAACTCGATGTTGGTGACCACCCCGAGTACTGCGGTGTCGGCCAGTGCACGATCGAGGCTGCGCAATGCGGTCGCGCGATCGGGGCCGTGCGCGATGACCTTGGAGAGCATGGGGTCGTAGTTGCTGCCCACCTCCGTTCCGACGGCAAGGCCGGAGTCGACGCGAATCCCCGGCGCAGAGGGCTCACGCAATCCGACGACGGCACCGCCGGTGGGGAGGAATCCGCGGCCGGGGTCCTCGGCGTAGACGCGGGCCTCGATGGCATGTCCGGTGAGCCTGATGTCGTCCTGCGCGAGAGTGAGGGGTTCGCCCGATGCCACCCGAACCTGCCACTCGACGAGGTCGAGACCGGTGACCATCTCGGTGACCGGGTGCTCGACCTGAAGACGAGTATTCATCTCCATGAAGAAGAACTCGTCGGGGCGATCGGCCGAGACGATGAACTCGACTGTGCCGGCACCGGAGTAGTCGACACTGCGGGCAGTGTTGCAGGCGGCCTCGCCTATGAGTGCGCGGGTTGCTTCGTCGAGCAGCGGAGACGGAGCCTCCTCGATGACCTTCTGGTGCCTGCGCTGGAGACTGCATTCGCGTTCGCCGAGGTGGATGACATTGCCGTGTCCGTCGGCGAGGATCTGTACCTCGATGTGCCGGGGCCGCAACACGAATCGCTCGAGGAAGAGGGTCTCGTCTCCGAAGGACGAGGCCGCCTCCCGGCGAGCACTCGTCAACGCTGCAGGCAGATCCTCGGCACGCTCGACCAGACGCATGCCCTTGCCGCCGCCACCGGCGGAGGGTTTGACGAGTACCGGGAATCCGACGTCCGGCGCGCCGGCGACGAGATCGGCGTCGGTGAGGCCGGGGCGGGAGATTCCCGGAACGACGGGTACGCCGAATGCGCTGACGGCAGCCTTCGCAGCGATCTTGTCGCCCATCACTTCGATGGCTTTAGCCGGGGGCCCGAGGAATGCGATTCCGGCTTCGGCACAGGCGGTCGCGAACTCGGAGTTCTCGGAGAGAAAGCCGTATCCGGGGTGAATGCCCTGAGCGCCTGTGCTTTTCGCGGCCGCGATCACCTTGGCGATGTCGAGGTAACTCTCGCGAGCGTTCGCGGGTCCGAGTCGGACGGCGGTGTCGGCCTCACGAACGTGTCGGGCATCGGCGTCGGCATCGCTGTACACGGCGACGGTACGAATTCCCATGCGGCGCAGTGTTCGTGCCACCCGCACGGCGATCTCGCCGCGGTTGGCGATCAGAACGGTGTCGATCATCGTGGTCATATCTCTCACATCCTGAAAACGCCGTAGGAGACCGGCTCGAGCGGCGCGTTGGCGCACGCCGAGAGGGCCAGTCCGAGAACCTGCCTGGTATCGGCCGGGTCGATGATGCCGTCGTCCCACAGGCGGGCCGTCGAATAGTAAGGGTTGCCCTGACTTTCGTACTGGTCACGGATGGGAGCCTTGAACGATTCCTGGTCCTCGTCACTCCACGGCCGACCGGCAGCGTCGAGTTGTTCGCTGCGCACCGTGGCGAGCACGGACGCCGCTTGCTCGCCGCCCATCACCGAGATACGCGCGTTGGGCCACATGAAGAGGAAGCGCGGAGAGTATGCGCGGCCGCACATCGAGTAGTTGCCCGCACCGTACGAGCCGCCGATGACGACGGTGATCTTGGGGACCCGAGCACAGGCGACCGCGGTGACCATCTTCGCGCCGTGCTTGGCGATGCCGCCTGCCTCGTAGTCGCGGCCGACCATGAAGCCGGAGATGTTCTGCAGGAAGACCAGCGGAATGCTGCGCTTGTCGCACAGTTCGATGAAATGCGCGCCCTTCATGGCGGATTCGGCGAACAGCACGCCGTTGTTGGCGACGATTCCGACGGGATGGCCGTGGATGTGGGCGAATCCGGTGACGAGCGTCTTGCCGTATTCGGCCTTGAACTCGTCGAATTCACCCGCGTCGACGACGCGGCCGATCACCTCACGCACGTCGTAGGGAGTGCGTGGGTCGGTGGGGACGACGTCGTAGAGATCGGTCTGGTCGGCTACGGGTGCGCGTGTGGGAAGAAGGTCCCACGGCCGCGGAGTGCGGGGTCCGAGGGTGGAGACGATGCGGCGGACGCGGTGCAGCGCGTCTCGATCGTCCTCGGCCAGATGGTCGGTGACGCCGGAGATCTTCGAGTGCAGATCACCGCCGCCGAGTTCCTCTGCGGTGACGACCTCGCCGGTCGCGGCCTTCACCAGAGGCGGGCCGCCGAGAAAGATCGTGCCCTGATTCTTGACGATGATCGCTTCGTCGCTCATCGCCGGCACGTAGGCGCCGCCCGCGGTGCAGGAGCCCATGACGGCGGCGATCTGCGCAATTCCCTTGGCGCTCATGGTCGCCTGGTTGAAGAAGATGCGGCCGAAGTGGTCGCGGTCGGGAAAGACCTCGTCCTGGCGCGGAAGGAATGCGCCGCCGGAGTCGACGAGGTAGATGCACGGCAGAGTGTTCTGCAGTGCGATCTCCTGCGCGCGTAGATGCTTCTTCACCGTCATCGGGTAGTAGGTGCCGCCCTTGACGGTGGCGTCGTTGGCGATGATCACGCATTCGCGACCGGAGACGCGGCCGATGCCGGCGATCACGCCTGCGCCGGGGCACTCGTCGTCGTAGAGGCCGTTGGCGGCCAACGGTGAGATCTCGAGGAACGGGCTGCCGGGGTCGAGAAGCTCGTCGACGCGGTCGCGGGGGAGGAGCTTGCCGCGGGCGATGTGCCGTTCCCGAGACTTCTCGCTCCCGCCGCGGGCAGCAGTGGCCAGCTTTTCTGCGAGCTCACTGGTGAGAAGCTCGTGATCTGCCCGGTTGGCAGCTGTGTCGATCGCCATGAGGTGCACGCCTTAAGGGGTTGGACGTCAGTGTCACGAAAGTTCAGTTAATCGTTGATAACTGACACGATAGTAAACTACGATTAACTGAGTGTCCAGAGTCGAGGAGGTGACGGTGCAGGAGTCGGAAGCGAAACCGACGACCGTGCGTGAGCAACGCAAGGCCGAGCGTCGGCAGCAGTTGCTGGGCGCTGCAGCATCACTGTTCGCCGAACGCGGGTTCACCTCGGTGCGACTCGAGGATCTGGGCGCGGCCGTCGGTGTCAGCGGACCGGCCGTCTACCGGCACTTCCCCAACAAGGAGGCCGTGCTCGTCGAGTTGATGGTCGGGATCTCGGAGTATCTGCTCGACGGTGGCCGTGCGGTGGTCGATCGTGGTGAGGTCGCCGCGGACACCGTGTCCGCGTTGGTCGAGTTCCACCTCGACTTCGCCTTCGACACACCGGCATTCATCAGAATCCAGGATCGGGACCTGCAGAGTCTTCCGGAGGGCGCTCGACGCAAGGTGCGCCGAATGCAGCGCGAGTACGTGGAACTGTGGGTCGAGGTGTTGTGTGCCGTCGATCCGAAATTGAACGAGTCCGACGCGCGAACCACGGCGCACGCGGTCTTCGGTCTGATCAACTCGACGCCCTACAGTGCGGGGCGTACTCCGTCGAAGAACGCTCGTCCGGTGCTGCGGGCAATGGCGCTGGGGGCGTTGGGGGTTGCTGCGCCGAGCCGCGCAGCATCGACCTGAGCGTCCACCTACACCGACGCGCGCTCGGCTTTCTCCGCATGTCGGCGGGTGGGCTCGGGCGGACGAGCGCTACGGGATCCGATCACTCCGGCGGCAACGGCACCGACGAGGCACACTCCACCGACCGCGTATCCCAGGAGCGGTCCCCGGGTAGTCACCCAGGCCAACTTGTTGGCCGCGTCGCGTGCCGAGGCCACCTGCTCGAGCCGACCCGTCTCGTCCAGGGCGAGTGAGGCCTTGAAGATCGTCACCTCGGGGACCTTCGGATCTCTCGCGAAGTACTGGTACGGCGTCTCCTGTCCCCACACCAGGCTCCCGCTCGTGGGCTCGACGTAGATGTCGCGCACGTTCGAGTACCAGCGCTTCATCGTGATCGGCTCGTCCCCGTCGCCCAATCCCCACTTCGAAGCCGGGAGGGTCACCGAGTTGATCGGCGACTGCGTGGTGGTCGAGAGGTCGGCCTCGGTCACGATCGATCGGAAGTGATAGATCGGCAGCCCCTCCATGGTGAGCTCCTCGACGAAGTTCGCCTCGAAGCTCGTCCACGCAGTCGCGTCGTAGACCGTGTACGTGATCGGCTGGGTATCGAAGGGAAAGCGATGCTGTAAGCCGTTGCGCGGCAGAGGAATGGCCGGCGAGTCGACTGTGGTCTGCAAGGATCCGGCAGGCTCGACGGGGAGTCCGGTGCGCCGGTCGCTCGTCACCCGATCCACCGAGGCGGTGAGCAGGCCCGCGTCACCGTCGCGGTCGGCGCGTCTCACGGTCGCTCCCGCCTGGAAGGTGACGCGGTCTGCGTCGGAGGGATCCTCGACGGTGATGTACCGCTGGAGAACGAGGGGTACATCCGTCGCGATGGAGAGAGGGCCGGGTCCGGTGATCGTCTTCGAGTCGAGAACCTCACCGCCCGCACCGTCCGTGGTGGTGGCCACCGTGGTGGCGTCGATGTCGAGTGGAGTCACCGCCAGGCGGTCGTACACGAGGGTGGGCAGAAGTAGAGCGACGACGATCGCGAAGGAACCCAACCCCGCGAGCAAGCACATCGCGATTCTCACCCGTGACATGAACACCGTCCCAATTCTTTTCGTTTCCGGCCGTCTCATCGTGCCGTGGCGAGAGCCCTGAGAGTCCGCTTCCGCGTTGTGACCTGTCAGCATGTTCGTGGGAATTTACAGAGACATCAACCGATGTTGAGAATTTCCGGAAAGGTGCACACTGGGGTCACTCGTCATTTGCCGCACAACGCTGAATCGGGGGACGACACATGGCGACCGGTATCGATCGAGGTACGACGGTCGATCGCGGCAATCGTTGGCGAACCATCGGGACGTTGCGAA